>CALCZO010000276.1 GCA_937903315.1 uncultured Alphaproteobacteria bacterium | reverse complement strand
GCGATTTCCGCCGCGCGGCCCGAACTGCCGACCGGGGACGCCGATTCGCCGACCGGCGCGCGGTGCACCGTCACGTCGAGTTCAGGGATGGTGAACCCGTCGCCATGCGGTACCGGCTTGTACCCGGCCTGCTTGGCGGTCTTGAGCACGCGGTCATAGTCCCTGGGCGACAGACTGGAGGTATCGATATCGCCCAGAACACCGCGCCCCTGATTGGGCTGGGTGCCGCCGCTGCCCTGACCGAGGTTGGCCCCGCCAGCCTTTTCGGACAGGATCTTGAGCGCTTCGGTGCGGCGAACCTCTGCCGCGCGGGCCCGCTCGATCACCTGCTGGTCGATCTTGCGGAAATTCTCCGCCGTCGCCTTGCCCTGCTGGCGCAGCTTCGCCTGTTCGGCCGCGCGCCAGTCTTCAAGCTCGGTGCGCGTGGTGGTGATATCCACCACCGGGTCCATCGAGATGAGCAACTGGCCCTGCTGGTTGGTCTGGGCATAGGCCGGCACAGTCAGGATCAACGCCAGGGCGCAGGCTCCGGCGAAGGCGGGGTAGCGGATGTGAGAACCGGTCATTGCTGTTTCTCCCTGATCGCCTTGATGAGCGTGCGCGCGTGCTCGGCATCGGCCTTGGGCGTCGCGGGATCGGCGGCGACACGCTCGGCCAGCGGCAGGGCATCGGCCCCGCGCCCCAGTTCGCTGAGCAGGATGGCCTGACCAAGCCGGGCGGCCTGTACGCGCGGGTTCATCGAAACGAACCGTGCGAAGAACCGCTCGCCGCGCTGGCCCTGCTCATCGGCGAGATAGATGCGGCACATGTCGGCGACCAGCGCGCCGGTCGCCAGATCGGTCTTGAGGTCCAGCGCGATCTCGAGGTTGTCGAGCGCCTTGGAAAACGATTGCCTTTTCACCAGAACGCCAGCCAGCAGCAGCCGCGATGTCGCGTTCCTCGGATCAAGCTCGATCGCCTTGTCGAAGGCTTCCTCGGCGAGCACGCCAGCCGCCTGCACCTCGCTGGCGCCGAGCGAGTAGCCGTAACCCAGCGTGCGCCAGTAGTCGGCCACGGCGGGATCAAGCTCGGTTGCCTGCTGCGCCTGCTCCATGCCGATGCGCCAGTCTTCCTCCTTCTTCGACGTCTCGAACGCCTCGAACCGTTCCAGCGCCGTGGTGAAGGCCCTGAACGCCTGATCCTTCGTGCTGGTGGCGGCCGTTGCCGCCGGTTTGGAGGCCGGCTGGGCCGGGCTGGCGGCGACCGGCGGGGCGCCGGGCAGAGCGAAGGTGACGCTCATCAGCACCCGTTCGCACACCGGGCGCACGGTCGGCCAATCGGCATTGGGCGCACGGCAGCCGACACTGAGCAGCCCGCCCGCCACTTTCGCGTTGGTGACCACATCGAAGCCGGCGGCATCGTTGTAGCGGTCCTTGATGGCGAAATCGGTGCGGGTGGCGGCATGGCCCTGAAGCTGCACTGCCGCCTCGCCTTTCAGGTTCGGCCCGCCCATGCCACGGGCATAGATATACTCGGGGTCCGCCCAGCTGAAGACCAGCTTGATGCCGCGCGCATCATCGGACGGCCGGCTGGCGAAGGTCGCATTCCACGGCTCGCCGCCGATTTTCAGCGGTGTCGCCGGGTCATCGATCCGCCGCCAGTCCGAAGGCGCGACAAAGCTGACATCGCCGAGTTTCTGCTGGCGCCAGCCGGTCGGCGGCGGTCCTGACGACGCAGCCGGCGGTGGCGCGAGCGGGCTGACCGCCACCTGCGGCGGCGGCGCGATGTCGCGCGGCGGCGTGGCCACGGGCGGTGCGTCGGGCGGCGGCGCGGCCAGATTCGCCTGATCCTCGCTCGGATCGAACAGGCTGGATTTCAGGCTGTATTTGTCGATCCATTCGACCCAGGTCACATCCGTCGGGCCAAGCGCATATTCCACCACCTGCCAGGTCTGGCCGTCGCTTTTCAGCAGCGCCAGAATGACGTCGCTCATCATGTCAGCGGCAAAATCGCGGGCAAAGCGCGTGCGGGTCCAGTCGATCGGCACACCGGTTGCGCGCATCGGCTTGGCCGAGACGAAGGCCCAATGCCCGTCGAGCGCCAGTCGGGACACGACAAACATGATCGGCGCGCCGAGATCGCGCTCGACATGCGGCCGGAGCCCTTGAAGGATCGCCGTGCGGACCGGCGAGCCGCGTGCCGGCTCCCATGCGAAGGCCGCAGTCAACGCCGCGCTGCCAGCAATCGTGGCCGCTACCGTGATCGCCCGGATCAATGTCTTCAGGGGCATCGTTCTCTCCCTCATCGTTCGCATCGAGTATACCGCCGCAGCGGTGAGGCCGGTTACTCAGGCTCGCCGGCCGGTTCGTCGTCGTCGGCAGGCGGCGTATCGGATGCGGGCGCGCCGCCGCATTCCCGCGTGTCGGTGAAGCTCAGCGAGGCGGCGACATGGCGCACGATGGCGTCGTAGGCCGCCTTCTGATTGGCCGGATAGGCCAGCCGGACATGGTGGGCGATCGACCGATCAGGGCAGCCGGCGAGCGCCTTGAGATAGAAGATCCGGTCGCCGTCCGTGCCGGACAGCACGAACCAGTGCAATCCTCCGGCGCGATAGGTGATGCGCCCGTCCTCGTTTTCGGCCATCCAGTTGCGATATTCGGCAAAGGTGCCCGTCACCGTGGACGGGCCGTGGCCGGCATAGACGATGATCTCCGCCGCGCCGTCGGGCGAGATGAACTTGCGGCCGTCATCGTTGTCCGGCGCCCGCTCGGCGCGGAAACTGGCGGGAATCTCCGCCTCAGTGCCAAAACGCGCGTTCTGATAGGGCCGATAGGTTTCTGCGCAGGCAACCGCCGGTGCGAACACCAGCAGACAAGCGGCGGCAGCGAGGCGGATGGTGCGAGCCATCATGATCGTCACTCCCAATCCCCAGCCAAGCCGAGCCTAGCACTACAGTCAGGAGATTGGATTGGTGTGGATCAAACGGGAGGGGCTGCGACAATCGGCCGTAGCCGAAGGCGTATCAGGCCAGCGCTGGGTAGTCGGTATAGCCGCGCGCGCCGTTGTGACGGCCGTAATAGGTCTCGGGATCAGGCGTTGCCAACGCCGCGCCGGACCGGAGGCGCTCGACCAGATCGGGATTGGCGATGAACGCCCGGCCCCAGGCGGCGGCATCGGCATCGCCGCGCGTCAGGATTGCCTCGGCGCTGTCCCTGGTCAGCAGTTCATTCGCGATCACCGCGCCGCCGAACGCGCGCTTGATCATCGGCAGGAGGCTGTCCGCCGCTTCCCGCTCGCGCAGCATCAGGAAGGCGATCCTGCGCTGCTCCAGCGCCGCGGCAACAGCCGCATGAAGGGCCGGAGGATTGGAATCGCCGGCGTCGTTGTTGTCGCAACGCGGCGACAGATGGACGCCGACGCGGCCCCTGCCCCAGACATCGACCAGCACATCGACCACCTCGAGCAGCAGCCGCATGCGGTTGCCCACCGGCCCGCCATAGGCATCGGTGCGGCGGTTGACCTTGTCGCAGAGGAACTGGTCGATCAGATAACCGTTGGCGGCGTGCAGTTCGACCCCGTCAAAGCCTGCCGCCCGGGCGTTCTCCGCCGCCCGGCGATAGGCGGCGATGATGCCGGGGAGTTCGTCGATCCCGAGCGGGCGCGGTACCGGATGATCGCGGCGCGGGGTGAGCAGCCGGACATGGCCCGCCGCCGGCACGTCCGACGAGGAGACCGGCTGGAGACCGCCGAGAATGTCGGGATCGCTCAGCCGGCCGCAATGCCACAACTGGCAGACGATGCGCCCGCCGCGGGCATGGACCGCATCGGTGACGCGGCGCCAGCCGGCCACCTGAGCCTCGGAATAGATGCCGGGCGTATCGAAAAATCCGGCGCCTTCGGCCAGAACCAGCGTCGCCTCGGTGACAATCAGCCCGGCGCCCGCGCGCTGGGCATAATACTCGACCGCCAGCGGACCGGGCACGCGCCCGTCCTCCGCCCGGCAGCGGGTGAGCGGCGACATCACGATCCGGTTGGGCAGGGCAAGATCGCCGAGGGTGACGGGATCGAACAGGCTGGGCATGACAGGGCTCCGGGCAGGGATTCGGCAGCCATTGAAGCCGATCCGCACGCCAAAGCCAATTGATTAGAGCGCTAATTTCTCAGGTGCGCCCGGCGATCCATGCGGCGAGCTGCCGGCGCTCGTCCATCGGCATGTCGGTCAGGTTGTTCGGCGGCATGGCGTGGGTCAGCACGGACTGGACGCGGATCGCCTCGCGCTGGCGGGCGATGCGCTCGGGCGTGTCCAGCATCACGCCCTTCGGTGCGATGCCGATGCCCTCCCACACCGGCTCGGGCGCATGACACATCGAACAGCGCGACACCACGATATCGACGACATGGGTCGGCGGCGCGGCAAGGCCCGCCACGGCGATGTTCGGCACCTCGCGCGGGGCCAGCCCCAGCTTCTCGCGCCCGCCCGGCGTGGCGCTGAGGGTGAGCACGAACGCCGCGGCCATCGCCGCCGCCGCCACCGCCCAGGCCCACCACGGCGATCTGGCATGGTCGCCATGGCGGATGTTGTAGAAATGGCGGATGATCGCGCCGGCGACGATCACCAGCGCCGTCAGCACCGGTATGACCGCCGGATTGGCATAGGTCATCGGGTAGTGGTTCGACAGCATCATGAACAGCACCGGCAGGGTGATGTAGTTGTTGTGCGCCGAGCGCTGCTTGGCCTGCTTGCCATACTTGGCGTCAGGCACCTCGCCGCGCTCCAGCGCGGCGATGACCTTGCGCTGGTTGGGCATGATGATCATCGCGACATTGGCGGTCATCATCGTCGCCATCAGCGCCCCGGTGTGAATCAGCGCGCCGCGACCGGAAAACACCTGCGTGAAGAACCAGCTCATCGCGACGACAAAGCCGAAGCCGACCACCGCCAGCAGGGTATCATTGCGGCCAAGCGGGGATTTGCACAGCATGTCATAGACCACCCAGCCGAGCGCCAGCGAGGCGATGCCGATCAGGCTGGCCTGCCACGTCGTCAGCGCCATCACGGCGGGATCGATCAGATAGAGCGGCGCCTGCGCATAATAGACCCAGCCAAGCAGGAAGAAGCCGGACAGCCACGTCCAGTAGCTCTGCCATTTGTGCCAGGTGATCTCTTCCGGCATCATCGCCGGAGCGACGAAATACTTCTTCATCTGGTAGAAGCCGCCGCCGTGCACCTGCCAGGCCGCGCCGCCCTTGCCTTCCGGAATGTCCGGATCGTGCCGCAACGAGGCGTCGAGATGCATGAAGAAGAACGACGAGCCGATCCAGGCAATGCCGGTGATCGCGTGCAGCCAGCGCAGCAGCAGGCTGCCCCATTCCATCAGATAGGCGTCCACGCGCGTCCCTCCCCCGGCACAACTCGTCGCAGTTTGCCCGAAAATGCCGGTAAAGCAATTGTTGCGCCAGCTATGATTTCGGGAGTATCTTCAAAACAGATCGGATAATCGGCGACGATGAGCGGAATTTTCGAGAACATCCGCGTGTTCATGCGGGCGGTGGATTCGGGTAGCTTTTCCGAGGCCGGACGGGTGCTGCGGCTGTCGTCTGCCGTCGTCAGCTATCGCATCCGCGTGCTGGAGGAGCATCTGGGCTGCCGGCTGATCACGCGGACGACGCGGCGGATGAACCTGACCGAGGCGGGCCGCATCTATTACGAACGCTGCATCGACGTGATGGAGGCGCTGGAGCGCGCCGAAGCGAGCGTGGCCGAACGCGGCGGCGCGCCGCGCGGGGCTATCAAGCTGACAGCGCCGCTCGGTCTTGGCCGCAAGGTGATCGCACCGATTGTCGGGACGTATCGGCAGACCCATCCCGAAACCGAGCTGAGGCTGCGGCTGTCCGACCACCTGCTCGATCTGGTGCAGGAGGCGATCGATGTCGCGCTGCGCATGGCGCGGCTGGAGGATTCGACCTTCACCCAGCGCAAGGTGGCGGATATCGAACGGGTGATCTGCGCCGCGCCGGAGTATCTCGACCGGTTCGGCCGGCCCGAGGTGCCGGACGACCTGATGAACCACCAGTGCCTGCTGCTGCGTTATCCCGGCTCGATGCAGTTCCGCTGGACGCTGCGCAACGGGCAGGATGTCGTCACCATGCCGGTGACCGGCGCGGTCGATGCCGATGACGGCGACGTGCTGACCGACTGGGCACTCGCCGGGCAAGGGCTGGTGATGAAGCCGCTGTTCGAGGTGGCGCGGCCGATAGCGGACGGCCGGCTGGTTCGCGTGATGGAAGGCTATCCGCCCCAGCCGGTGACTCTGGCGGTGCTCTACCCAACGCGGCGGATGCTGCCGCGCCGCGTGCGCGATCTTGTCGAGGACATGCACGAGGCGGCCCGGCGGCATGTCACCGGCGAACTGGCGCTTCTGGGCTGAGCCTCACGCCGGGCGGTAGCGGGCGTGCAGGGTTGCCGGGCCGTCCGACCGCACCAATCCGCGCGCCACGAGATCCTCAAGGTGGGCGAGAATCGACATCGAGGCGCCGCCGATCAGCTTGGGATTGAGGTTTTCATAGATGCGGGCAACCAGATCCGGCACCGTCGCGATGCCGGCGCCGACCTGCCCGAGAATCGAGGCCTCGCGCATCCGGCGATGATGGATCAGCGCGCGGACGAAGCGCTGCGGCGCGGCGATCGGCCCGCCGTGGCCGGGCCAGAACACGGATTCGCTGCGCTGGCGCAGTACGTCCAGCGAGGCCATGAAATCGGCCATCGACCCATCCGGCGGGGCGACCACCGTGGTCGACCAGCCCATGACGTGGTCGCCCGAGAACAGCGCATTGTCCTCGGCCAAGGCAAAGCACAGGTGGTTGGCGGTGTGGCCGGGTGTCGCCAGCGCGGTCAGCGTATAGCCCTTGCCGCCGATGCTCTCACCGTCGACCATGATATGATCGGGGGCATACTCGCGGTCCGGTCCGGATTCCATGGCGGTTTCGCCCGGATGCAGCGCGCGCGCCGCCCGATGCGGGCCACAGCCGAGGACCGGCGCATCGGTCAGCGCCTTCAGCGGCGCGGCGCCGGGGGAATGGTCGCGGTGGGTGTGGGTGATGACGATCTGCGCAATCCGCTCGCTGCCCAGCCCGGCCAGCAGCGCCTCGATATGGCTGGCATCATTGGGGCCGGGATCGATGACCGTCACATCGCCAGTCCCGACAATGTAGGTGCAGGTGCCGGTGAAGGTGTAGGGGCTCGGGTTTGGCGCGACCAGCCGACGGACCAGCGGCGAGACGCGGACGATGGTGCCCGGCGGATCGGTGAAGGTACGGTCGAAGGCCGGCGCTTCGGGGATCCCTGCATCGTCGAGCCGCTCGATGCCCGCCGCATCGATCCGGCGTGCCGCCTCGGCCAGGGCAACACCGCCGATGCGGGCCTCTCCGGCGATTTCAGCCAGTGGAACCAGCACGAAGGCGCGTTCCGGCGCATGGGGATGCGGCAGGGTCAGCCCCGGGCCGTTGCGGGTCACCCCGTCCATGGCGATGATGTCGATATCGATGCGGCGCGGCCCCCAGCGCTCCTGCCGGCGGCGGCCCATCGCGGTCTCCACCGACAGGCAGGCGGCGAGCAGCGCTTCGGGCGCAAGGTCTGTCTCGATACTGATCGCGGCATTGACGAACCAGTCCTGATCGGTCTTGCCCCATGGCGGCGTGCGGTAGTCGCCAGACCGGGCCAGAACGGTGATGCCCGGCCAGGCCTTCAGCCGCTCCACCGCCTCGGCAATCGCTTCGCGCTTGTCGGCAAGGTTGGCGCCCAGCCCGAGATAGGCCCGTGTCATGCCCGGTTCCTTGTGATTTCGACGGCAATGGTCTCGAGCAGCGCCGCCACCGGCGCAGCGGGCTTTTCGACCGTCACCGTCACCGAGGTCAGGCGCGGATGCTCTGCGAGGCAGCGCGCGGCTATCGCCTCCGCCAGCCCTTCGATGATCGAAAAGCTCTGCATCACCGCCACTTCCTGCACCGCCTGCGCCAGCGCGGCATAGCAGACGGTCTTCTCGTAATCGTCCGTGCGGCCGGCGTCCGACAGGTCGAGCCGGCAGACGAGCGAAATGTAGAACCGCTGGCCGAGCCGACGCTCCTCGTCGTTGACGCCGTGATAGGCAAAGACACCGATGCGGGAAAGGCGAAGTCTGTCGGTCATGTCAGGTCCGGGGTTCGGCAGTTTCGCGGGTGAGCGCCATGGCCATGGCCAGCATGTCACGGTGTGCGGCAATATCATGCGCGCGGATGATGGCGGCCCCGTTGCGGACGGCGGCCATATGCGCGGCCAGCGAACCGGCGAGACGGTCGGGACCGGCGGCACGGCCCGTCACCTTGCCGATGAAGCCCTTGCGCGAGGCGCCGACAAGCAGCGGAAACCCATAGTCCGCCAGCTGGTCGAGCCGGTTGAGGATCATCAGGTTCTGGTCAAACGTCTTGCCAAAGCCGATACCAGGATCGAGCACGATCTTGGACCGCGCGATGCCGGCGCGCTGTGCAATCGCCAGCGACTGGTCGAAAAACCGACGCATGTCGCCGAAGACATCGAGATCGGGATCGAAATCGGTCCGGTTGTGCATGATGCACACAGCGGCGTCGTAGCCGGCGATGACATGGGCGATGTCCGGCTCGCGCTGGAGGCCCCAGACGTCGTTGACGATCGCCACGCCGAGTTCGAGCGCCATGCGCGCCGTGCTGGCCCGGTAGGTATCGATCGACAGCGGCACAGGCGATTCGGCGGCCAGAACGCGCAAGGCGGGCATCACGCGGGCCTGCTCTTCATCTGCGGTGACCGGAGCGGCGGCGGGGTGGGTCGATTCTCCGCCAATATCGAGAATGTCCGCCCCCTCCGCCGCCATGGTGCGGGCGCGGGCCAGTTCGTCGGCCAGCGACGCATAGCTGCCGCCATCCGAAAACGAATTCGGCGTCAGGTTGAGCACGCCCATCAGCAGCGGTGCATCGTCGGGCCGGAAGGGCCAGTCGCGGGCAAAGCGCAAGGGAGCGGACAGTGTGTCGGACATGGTCATTCCCGGTCGGCGATCGAGGAGGCCGCGCTCGCTCCCTAAAGACTTGGCCGCGCCGTGCCAAGCAAATCCAACAGCGGGCGCTTTCGCGGATCGGCAAACTGCGCTAGCCAAGGCCGGTTGTCAGACAAGGACAGGGCATGGAACGGGTCGATTGCGTCGTCGTCGGGGCAGGTGTCGTCGGGCTGGCCGTGGCGCGGGCGATGGCCCGCGCGGGCCGCGAGGTGATCGTGCTGGAAGCCGCCGACATGATCGGCACCGGCACATCCTCGCGCAATTCGGAGGTGATCCACGCCGGGATCTACTACCCGACCGGGTTGGTGAAGCAGCGGCTGTGCGTCGCCGGCAAGCAGATGCTGTACCGGTTCTGCGCCGAGTATCACGTTCCGCACCGGCGCTGCGGCAAACTTCTGGTGGCGGCGAGCGAGGCGGAAATTCCGAAACTGGAAGCGATCCGCCGGCAGGCCGAGGCCAACGGCGTCACCGATCTTGTGGCGCTGACGGGGGCCGAGGCGCGGGCGATGGAGCCGTCGCTGACCTGCGCGGCGGCGATGCTGTCGCCCTCGACCGGGATCATCGACAGCCATGCCCTGATGCTGGCATTGCAGGGCGATGGCGAGGCCCACGGCGCGATGCTGGCGTTTGAAACGCCGGTCACCGGCGGGCGCGTCACCGGTGAGGGCATCGTCCTCGAAACCGGCGGCGCTGCACCGATGACGCTGCTGGCCCGTTCCGTCGTGAACAGCGCCGGGCTGGGCGCGCAGGCGCTGGCGCGGTCGCTCGCAGGCATGCCGGCGGACAGGGTGCCGCCGCTGCATCTCGCCAAGGGCAACTACTTCACGCTTTCGAGCCGCGCGCCGTTCTCTCATCTGATCTATCCGATGCCGTCCGAAGGCGGGCTCGGCGTGCATCTGACGCTTGACCTTGCCGGCGGCGGGCGGTTCGGCCCCGATGTCGAGTGGATCGATGCCATCGACTACGAGGTCAACCCGGCGCGCGGCAACAGCTTCTACGCCGCGATCCGCCGCTACTGGCCCGCCCTGCCGGACGGCGCGTTGCACCCCGGCTACTCCGGCATCCGCCCGAAAATCGAGCGTCCGGGCGGCTCGACGACCGATTTCATGATCCAGACCGAGACCGAGCACGGCATTCCGGGCCTCGTCAGCCTGTTCGGCATCGAATCGCCGGGGCTGACCTCGTCGCTGGCGATTGCCGAGACGGTTGCGGCAAAGCTCTGACCGCTCGCAAGACGGGCATGACGGCGGTGAGCGCTTGGCAGAGCGTCCCTGCATCGGCTAGGGAAGATGTCAGACAACTGACATGAGGAACCGCCCGATGCTGCCCACCCTTTCGATGTTCGATCTCACCGGCCGTCGCGCGCTCGTTACCGGCTCGTCGCAGGGCATCGGCTTTGCCATCGCGCGCGGGCTGGCCGGTGCCGGCGCCCATGTCATCGTCAACGGGCGCGACGGCGCCAAGACCAGAGCCGCCGCCGCGACCCTGGCCGCCGAGGGGCTGTCGGTCGAAGCGCAGGCGTTCGATGTCACCGACAAGGCGGCAGTGACCGCCGCGATCGCCGCCATCGAGGCCGGCGGGCCGATCGACGTACTGGTCAACAATGCCGGCATCCAGCATCGCGCGCCGCTGGTGGATTTTCCCGAGGCCGACTACCGGCGCGTGATGGCGACCAACTGCGATTCGGTGTTCTTCACCTCGCAGGCGGTGGGGCGCGGCATGGTGGCGCGCGGACGCGGCAAGATCATCAACATCGGCTCGCTGATGAGCGAACTGGGACGCGCGTCGATCGTGCCCTACACCACCTCGAAGGGCGCGGTGAAGATGATGACCAAGGGCATGTGCGCCGAATGGGCCA
>CALCZO010000275.1 GCA_937903315.1 uncultured Alphaproteobacteria bacterium | reverse complement strand
GACGACCCCGGCGGCCGGCGCCTTCACATCGGTGCGCGCCAGCCGGATCATCAGTTCGCGCCGCTGCGCCTGGATCGAGGCGCGATCGGCCTCGGCCAGTCCGAGACCGTCGCGCGCCGCCGTCAGCCGGGCCGCCGTCGCCGCCTCTTCATTGGTCTGCTGGTCGAACACCGCCTGGGAGGCAAAACCGGTCTTGCGCAGCTGCGTCGTCCGCTCGAGCGCCTGCCGCGCCTGCTGAAGCTGAACCTCGGCCTGCACGATCTGGCTTCTCGCCTGATGGATCGCGGCCTCTGTCCGGGCCAATGCGGCATCGTTCTGGGCAATCAGCGCGTCGATCGTCTCGCGGCTGAGACGGGCCAGAACCTGTCCGCGGGCAACCCGGTCGCCCTCCTCGGCCAGCAGTTCGACCACCCTCAACCCGTCGATCTCGGCCCCGACCAGCACCTCCTCGCGCGCCACCAGAGTGCCGGTCAGCGAAACGGTGTCGATCACCGTGCCGCGCACCACCGCCGTCACGGTAACCCGCGGCCCCTTGATCGGCGCGGACGCCTGCGCCGGCTCGGCAGCTTCGCCCGCCGTGGCCATGAGAAGGGCCAGAACCGCTCCGGCCAATGTCTTGCCGATGCTGATCATTGCACCTGCCCCCTTTCCTCAGCCGGCAGCACAGGCCTGCCGGCCTCCGCCTGTCCCGGTTCCATCATGATGAGTTGGCGCACCATCGCCAGAATGACCGGCGCCACCGCGGCACCGTCGAAATCGGCCGAGCCGGCCCGGCGGACGAACATCGCATCGCCCAGCATGGCCATCACCAGCGCCAGCCGGTCGGCGGGCAGCCCGTGCGGCAGGCGCCCGTCGTCGCGCGCCTGCGTGATCAGATCGGCCAGCATCGCCCGCAGGACCCGGTCGCAATGGGCCAGCGACTGCGCCACCCGCTCGTTGCGATGGGCCTCGGCGATGATCTCGACGAACAGCCCGACCTTGTGTGGCGGCCTGTCGAGAACACAGACCTGCAGGGCCTGTTCCATCGCGCCGAAAAAGTCGCCGGACCGGCCGAGTTCTGCCAGAATATCGGCGATCTCCTCGCGGTCGCGCGCGACGATGCCTTCGATCAGCGCTTCCTTGGAATCGAAATAGACGTACAGCGCGCCCGCGCTCAGCCCGGCCTGCCGCGCGATATCCTGCATCGTCGTGCGGTGAAATCCCGCATGGGCGAAACAGATTTCCGCCGAATCGATGATGTGGGCGCGTTTGATCGCGTGCCGGTCAATCGTCAGTCTGGGCATGGGCTGAATGCCGTCCTGTCGCAATAAAACGAATGAACGTTCATTTAGTAACGGAGCCTCGACCTGTCAATACGGCAGTGCCGTCCGGCCCCGTGCCATCCGGCAGCGTGCAAACACTCTGTTAACGATGGAGTCATGCCCTTTTCTTGCAAAACTGCACGGAAACCTGACCGAAAGGCATCTCGGTAAAACTTGAACGAGTAACGCAAGGAAATCGCGATGGCTGCCAGCTACCGTCCCGCTCAACCAGTATTCGGGCACAGCAATCGGGGTGTGGCGTGACATCAGTGCAGCAAGTGGCGGCTTCGGTCGCATCCCGCCTCGCCTTGCCTCTCACCGGTCAATTCTTGCATTGGCGCAGACTGGCGCTGGCGTCTGTGGCCTCGGCGTCACTCGCTGCCGCAGCCGCAATCCTGACACTGGGTCCCGGCTCGACACTTCCCGCCCTCGCCATTGGAGCCATCGCCTCACTTGGCTGGCTGCTGGCGCTCTGGCTGCAATCCGCACCGCATTCGGCAGAAGCGATTGGGGCGCGCTCCGCCCCCGAAGGAGACACCCTCATGGATACCTCCACCGGCCTGATGGGCCGCACAGGATTTGCCGAAGCCGCCGCCGCAACATTCGGCAAGGCCAGTGCGGGAGGATTGCCGCTGTCGGCGGTTCTGATCGACGTCGATCATCTGAAAATGCTCAACGAGGAACACGGCAGCGAGTGCGGCGACCTGATCCTCGCCCATGTCTCGCGCCTGATCGGGCTGAACATCCAGCCGGCGGTCGATCTCGCGACCCGCAACGCCGGGGCTGAATTCATCCTGCTGCTGCCCGAGGCCGATCATGCCTGGGCCTCGACCTTTGCCGAACGGCTGCGCGGCACGTTGTCGAACCGCCCGATCCAGTACAACAGCGACCTGATCACCATTTCCGCGAGCCTCGGCGTGGCCGAGCGTCTGCCGGGCGACCGCGATGTCGAAGCGATGATCCGCCGGGCGCGCGGCGCGATGCGCGATGCCAAGGCCGGTGGCCGCAACCTCGTCGGCGTCGCCTCTCACCTGTCGCTGGCGGCCTGACCCCCATCAGCCAGCAGCCGGCCGGCACTGTCCAGCAGCCGCTCGATCGTCGTGGCCAGCACGGCACGCTCGTCGGGTGAAAACCCGGCCAGCAGCCTCTCCTGCCGTTCCAGAACCAGTGGAACAATCGCGGCGAACAGGTCCCGTCCGCCGGGCGTCATCACCAGGGTCTTGGTCCGCCGGTCCTCAGCGCCGGGTGAGCGGACGACAGCCCCCCGCGCTTCCAGCGCAGCAACCGCACGGCTGACCTGCATCTTGTCGAGCGTCGAATATTCCGCCACCTCGGTGGCCGTTGCCGGTCCGCGATCGGCCAGCGCCGCCAGCACGCGCCATTCCTGACGCGTCAGCGCGAACCGGTCCGCATACACCGCCGCCATCGTCTGCGACACGGCCTCGGCCACAACCGCCAGCCGGTAGGGAAAGAACGCCGGCATGTCGAGCGACGTGGCCGCTGCATCGCCCGTCGTGTCCGCCTTGTCGGATTGTCCGGCCATCGTCGCCTCCTCGCCCTGCTCTATCATTCCGCAGGCGCCCCGCGCAACGCAGCCCGCAGCGGGGCCGGCCCTTGACTCATTCGTAACATTTGTTACTAATGCCTGCAATGACATGCCAGCCTTGCGGGAGGAACCATCATGAAGGTCGAGCGCTTCCACCACGTTGCCTTTCGCTGCAAGGACGCCAAGCAAACGGCAGATTTCTACAAGCGGGTTCTGGACATGGACCTGCTTGGCGCGATCGCCGAGGACAAGGTGCCCTCCACCAAGGCGCCGGACCCCTACATGCACATTTTCCTCGATGCCGGCGGCGGCAACATCCTCGCGTTTTTCGAACTGCCCAATTCGCCGCCCATGGGCCGGGACGAGAACACGCCGGTCTGGACCCAGCACATCGCCTTCGAGGTCAAGGACATGGCCGCCCTGCTCGATGCACGCAGCCGCGCCGTTGCCGAAGGGCTTGAGGTGATCGGCCCGACCGATCACAACATCTTCCAGTCGATCTACTTCTTTGATCCCTCCGGCCACCGGCTCGAGGTGGCGACATGGTCGGCAACCCCGGAGAAACTCAAGCGGATGCGCGACAACTCACCGGCGATGCTCGAGGAATGGTCGCGGACCAGAAAGCCGCCGCGGTTCAACGCCTGGCTGCACGAGAAGGAATTTTCCGGCACCTGAACCGGCAAGCGCCCGGGACAGGGCAGGCTGCTCCTCTTGCCAATCCGCTGTCGCCGCCGCACTCTCGGACGGTCTTCCTCCTGCCACGACGGTCATGCAGAAAACCTACAGCTATCCAGTCTTTCCCTATCGCCGCTCGCCGGAACAGGCGGACGGTCGTGTCCTGCGCCATCCCGTGGTCGTGGTCGGCGGCGGCCCCATCGGGCTGGCCGCCGGGCTCGACTGTGCCCGTCGCGGCATCCCGACGGTCATCCTCGACGACAACAACACCGTCTCGGTCGGTTCGCGCGCCGTCTGCTATGCCAAGCGACCACTCGAGATCCTCGACCGGCTCGGCGTCGCCGCGCCTCTGGTCGCCAAGGGCATTTCTTGGAAAGTCGGCAAGGTCTTCGTCCGTGACAGGCTCGCCTATCAGTTCGATCTGCTGCCCGAGAGCGACCACAAGATGCCGGCGATGATCAATCTCCAGCAATACTATCTTGAGGAAACGCTGGTGGCGGCGCTGGACGCCGAGCCGCTGGCGGACCTGCGCTGGAAGCACAAGGTCGTTGCCATTGATCAGCACGCTGATCATGCCGTGCTGACGGTCGAGACGCCGGATGGCGTCTTCACCATGCAAGCGACATGGGTCATCGCCTGCGATGGCGCCAACTCGGATATGCGGCGCATGGTCGGCGCCGACTTCGAGGGGCAGGCGTTCCACGACCGGTTCCTGATCGCCGATGTCGTGATGCAGGCCGGGTTCCCGACCGAGCGCTGGTTCTGGTTCGATCCGCCGTTTCATCCGGGCCAGTCGGTGCTGCTGCACAAGCAGGCCGACAACGTCTGGCGGATCGACTTCCAGCTCGGCTGGGGCGCTGACCCGGTTGAGGAAAAGAAGCCCGAGAACGTCATTCCGCGCATCCGGAAAATGCTCGGAGACGATGTCGAGTTCGAACTCGAATGGGTCTCGATCTATCAGTTCGCCTGCCGCCGCATGCGCGATTTCCGCGTCAACCGGGTGCTTTTTGCCGGCGATTCGGCCCATCAGGTGTCGCCTTTCGGCGCCCGCGGCGCCAACACCGGCTTTCAGGACATCGACAATCTTGGCTGGAAGCTCAAGCTGGTCCTCGATGGGTGCGCGCCCGAAGCTCTGATCGACAGCTACACCGCCGAACGGCTGTTCGCCGCCGATGACAACCTGTCGAATTCGACCCGTTCAACCGACTTCATCACACCGAAAAGCCCGATGAGCCGCCGGTTCAGGGATTGCGTGCTCGAACTTGCCGAGCAGGTGGCGGGCATCCGCCCGCTGGTCAATTCCGGCCGGCTGTCGCGCCCGACTCCCTATGTCCATTCCCCGCTGAACACGCCGGACAGCGCGCAATTCAAAGGAAGAATGACGCCGGGAACCAATTGCGACGATGCACCGGTCACCGTTGCCGGCAAGCCCTCGTGGCTGCTGAACCAGTTGGGCGACGGCTTTACCGTTCTGGTGTTCGGCCGTGTTCCAGCCGGCGTTTCGATTGAATCAGGCGGCGTCAGGGCGACCATCCTCGGTGTCGACGATGACTTCGGCGACCCGACCGGCCTCATTGGCACCCGCTATGACGGCCAGCCCGGCACCACCTATCTCATCCGCCCGGACCAGCATGTCGCCGCCCGCTGGCGCCATTTTGACCCCGACCTGATCCGCGCCGCACTCGCGCGCGCTCTTGCCGCGTGAGGCCGCCATGCCCCTGAACACCGCCGCCAACCTTGCCGATCCCGACGGTTTCTATGAGGAACTGATCAGCGCCCAGCGCGATATGGACGACGAAACAGCCATAAGGATGAATTGCAAGCTCTTGATCTTGCTGGCTAATCATATCGGCGACCGCGCCGTACTGAGCGAGGCGATCACCATGGCACGCGCGCCTGCGCCCTCAGCGGGCTAGGAGGGCCGCAGCCTCCGCCCCTGTCGTCTGCGCCTCGGCAACCGCGATCGCCGTCATGTTGACCACGCCGCGGGAGGTTGCCGAACTGGTCAGCACATGTGCTGGTTTGGCCGGCCCGAGCAGGATCGGCCCGACAGGCTGGGCATCGGCCAGCACCTTGGCGAACTGATAGGCAATGTTGGCGGCATCGAGGTTGGGGAATACCAGCACGTTGGCCTGTCCCTTGAGGGTCGAGGACGGCAGCACACGATCGCGGACATCCGCCAGCAACGCGCTGTCAGCCTCCATCTCGCCGTCGATTTCAAGATGCGGCGCGCGCTGGCGCACCAGATCAACAGCCCGCCGCATCTTTAGCGACGACGCCGTGTCGTGCGCACCGAAATCGGAATGCGACACCAGCGCGATCTTCGGCTCAATGCCAAATCGCTGGACGTGCTCGGCGGCGGCGATGGCGATATCGGCAATGTCCTCGGCTGAAGGGTCTGGTTGCACATGGGTATCGGTCAGGAAGTACTGCCCCTTGGCCGTGATCATCAGGCTCATCGCTGCAAAGTCACGCAACCCGGGCGCCAGACCGATGATTTCATTGATCAGCCTGAGCTTCGAGCGATACCGCCCCTCAAGCCCGCAGATCATCGCATCGGCGTCGCCGCGATGCACCGCGAGCGCCGCCACCACGGTCGTCGAGGTGCGCACCAGCACGCGCGCTGCCTCCGGCGAGATGCCCTTGCGCCCTGCCCGGTCGAGATAGCTCTGGACATAGTCGCGGTAGCGCGGATCGTCTTCGGGATTGACCAGTTCAAAATCCTGCCCGGGCCGGATCGACAGGCCGAATTTCTTGATCCGTGCGTCCACCACCGAGGGACGGCCGATCAGGATCGGCTTGGCCAGCCCGTCTTCAATCACCACCTGCGCCGCCCGCAACACGCGCTCATCCTCGCCATCGGCATAGATCACCCGCTTGGGATCGGCCTTGGCGGCAGCGACCACCGGCTTCATCACGAAGCCCGAACGCGTCACGAACCGCTGCAGGCTGTCGGCATAGGCGTCGAGGTCGGCGATCGGGCGCGAGGCGACGCCGGTGCGTGCGGCAGCAGCGGCGACCGCTGGCGCAATCCTCAGGATCAGGCGCGGATCAAACGGCGAAGGAATGAGGCTCGTCGGCCCGAACAGCCGCGCCTCTCCGCCATAGGCGCGGGCGACGACATCGGACGGCGTCTCGCGCGCCAGCGCCGCGATGGCCTCGACCGCCGCCAGCTTCATGTCCTCGTTGATCGCGGTTGCTCCGCAATCGAGCGCTCCCCTGAAGATATAGGGAAAGCACAGCACGTTGTTGACCTGATTGGGATAATCGGAGCGCCCGGTACAGATCATCGCATCCGGTCGGGCCTCCAGCGCATCTTCGGGCATGATTTCGGGCGAGGGATTGGCCAGCGCAAGAATCAGCGGATTGGCGGCCATCGCCGACAGCATCGCCGGTTTGAGCACCCCGGCCGCCGACAGACCCATGAACACATCAGCCCCTTCGATGACCTCGGCCAATGTCCGCTTGTCGGTCTTCTGCGCAAACCGCGACTTGTACGGATCCATCAGCACGGGCCGCCCTTCATAGACGACGCCTTCCAGATCGGTGACCCAGATGTTGGCAGGGTCGGCCCCGAGCGAGACCAGCAGGTTGAGACAGGCCAGCGCCGCCGCGCCAGCCCCCGAGGCGACGATCTTGACCGACGCGATGTCCTTGCCGACCAGCGACAGGCCGTTGCGCACCGCCGCCGCGACGATGATGGCGGTACCATGCTGGTCATCATGGAACACCGGGATGTTCATGCGCTCGCGGCAGCGCCGTTCGACCTCGAAGCACTCCGGTGCCTTGATATCCTCGAGGTTGATGCCGCCAAAGGTCGGTTCCAGCGCGCAGACGATATCGACAAGCTTGTCGACGTCCTTCTGCGCCAGCTCGATGTCGAACACATCGATGCCGGCAAATTTCTTGAACAGGACCGCCTTGCCTTCCATCACCGGCTTGGAGGCGAGCGGACCGATATCCCCCAGCCCGAGCACGGCCGTGCCGTTGGAGACCACCGCGACGAGATTGGCCCTCGTGGTGTATTCGGCTGCGGTTTCAGGATGCTTGCGGATTTCCTCGCAGGCGGCGGCAACGCCCGGAGAATAGGCCAGCGCCAGATCGCGCTGGTTTCCCAGTGGTTTGGTCGGCACCACCTCGAGTTTGCCGGGCTTGGGCAGGCGGTGGTAGATCAATGCGCCTGAATAGAGATCCTTGCTCATTGGCTTCCCCCCGCATGAACCATTGTTTGGTGTCAATTGTGGGCCGGGCGATGACCAAATGCAACGGCGGGAACAGCCGCTTGCTACGGATCATTTTTGAAAATGAAACAAAAAAGGGACGGCCATTGGCCATCCCTGAGCGCATGTGTCGGCTGGCGTGCGTTCAGCTGAACAGACGCAGCACCGCCTGATCCTGCTGGTTGGCCATCGACAGCGCCGACTGCGAGAGCTGCTGGCGGGTCTGCAGCGCGAGCAGGGCCGCAGCCTCGCCGTTGGTGTCGGCGTTGACAAGGTTGTCAGCGCCGGACTGCAGCGTCGTGATCGTCGACTTGGTGAAATCCTGGCGGGTCTGGATGATCGACAGCTTCGAGCCGAAGGCCGAGGACGCGGACCGCAGCGAGGTCAGCGCGTTGGTGAGCTCGGTCAGCTTGTTGGTGGCTTCGGTATCATCCATCGACGACGCATCCGTCAGCGCAAGGCCGGTCTTGGTGACATCGATGCCGTCAATCGCCAGCTCGTTCTTGTCCGAGCCGGTCTTTTCGTTGAACGCCACCTTCATCACGCCAGTCCCGCCCTTGAGCAGGTTGACGCCGTTGAAGCTGGCATCATCAGCCAGTTTGTTGATCTGAGTGAGAATTTCGTTGAACTGCGTCACCAGCTTGGTGCGGTTCGCAGAGGGCGAACCCGCTGCAAGCGCGATGGTCGTCGTATCACGGTCGCCGCCGGCCGCGCCGTCGGTGTTGGTCACCGTGGTGGAGCCGCCGCTCGCCTGGGTGAGACCGAGCTTGGTTGCCGCATCGGCACGGGCCGAACCCGTGGCCGCATCCGCCGACTGGATTTCAACCGTGACGGCTTCATCGGCAGCGCCAGAAATCTTCAGCTTGCCGTTCTCGGTCACTTCGGCCGAGGCAACGCCCGACGCGTTGATCGCGCTGACGAGATCAGAAACCTTGTTGCTGCCCACGGTGGTCATGTCGAAGGAGAACGACTTCTCGACGCCGCCCTTCGAGGTAGTGATCTTGAAGGTATCGCCGTTGCCAAAGCCGAGGTTGCTCAGCGTCTGGTTCTGCGCCTGCTCCTTGGCGGTCGTGCCGGTCGAGCCGGTGGTGTCGATCACCGCTGCGCCTTCGAGCGAATTGTAGCTCGACGAGCTCTTGTCGGCCAGAGCCTGACGGGCCGTCGCCTGCGCCGATTCGACCAGCCGCTTGATACCGGTGATGCCGTTGTCCGCAGCGTTGATGGTCTGCACCGCGTTTGAAATGCCGTCGAGCAGACCGGACAGATCATTGGCCCGACTGTTGAGGCCGGCCGCAGTGAAGAAGTTGGTGGCGTTGTCGAGCGCCGAGTTGACTTTCTTGCCCGTTGCCA
>CALCZO010000274.1 GCA_937903315.1 uncultured Alphaproteobacteria bacterium | reverse complement strand
CGTCATGACCGGCCCTGTGCCGGTCATCCACGTCTTGAGGATACTTCCGCGCCCGCTTTTGTTGTCAAAACAAGTCGTGGATGGCCGGTCTGAACCCGGCCATGACGCGGTTGTGTCTGCGGTGACGGGGCGTCTCAAACCAGCCGTCATGACCGGCGCTGTGCCGGTCATCCACGGCTTTTGCGGTGGTCACTTCACCCCGATTGCCACGCGCATCCGCACCAGTTTGCGGTCGGAGGTGTGCTTGCAGCCCTCCACCCGCATCTGCGACAGGTAGAGGTCCGCCGTGCTGCCCGTGGTGTCGAAATTGCGCGACGGCGAGGCGCGGTCGATCAGGGTCGGGTAGCTCATCAGCGTGCCTGCGCCGCAGGCGTCGTCATAGAGCGTTTTGGTCGCCAGAATGAGGCTTGGTGCGCTCCAGAGCTTCAGATCGCGCGAGGCAGCGGCGTAGATTCCGGAGACGGCAAACCGCTTGCCGTCGGCTTTTGCCTGAAACACCGCGATCCACTGGCCGGACGGCGTGTGCCGCGTGACCGAGCCCACCGGGGCGGGGAAGGGCGCCAGCGTCAGGCACGTGGCGGCGGGATCGGTTGTCTCGCGATAAGGATCGGTGAATTTCGTCTCGAAACCCACACCGTCATAGGCGCGCCAGCGGCCGGGATCGGCGATCCGATCGGTGCGGAACAGGCAGGCGCCGCCGTCCTGCCCGGTCCAGCCGGTGGTGGAGGCGAACATGTAGTGCCAGACGCCATCGGTGACGATGTTGGAGGGGTTGAAAAAGCCGCGATGGCGGCCCTGTTCGACCGACTGTGGAAACGGTGCGCTGGCGACCACGGGCCTGGGCAGCTTGGCGAAGGTCAGCCCGCCATCGGCGGAATGGATCGCCAGCACCGAATTGTACCAGCACGCCATATATTCGCTGAACGTGCAGCGGCCCTTGTGGGTGTTGGCCTGAAATTCGTGATGGATCAGGCCATGGATACGGCGGCCATCGTCCGTCCATGTCGCGGCGATCCAGCTCTTGTCGTCATAGGCCGCGGGATCGGCGCTGTGATGGCCACGGAAAACGACGCGGCAGTCGAGCTTCAGCGCATCGAGGCTGTCACCGGTCAGCGCCCGGTTCTCATGGTGGAGCGCAAACATCCGCACGGTGCCTGCTGCATCGCGATAGGCGCGCGGCGGCACATCGGGCACGTCATGGCCGTCGCAGGCGTGCCGGGCGGGATCGAACACCACCTCGGCTGGCCCGTCGATGGTCAGGCGCGGCGGTGCCGGCAGGGCCGTGGCCGCCGGTTGCGCCATCGCGGCAGGTGTGGACAGGAGCAGGCACAGCGCCGCTGTGCGGAGAGGAAACTGGATCATGCCGGCCAGTTTACGCCGCAATTGCCTGCCAGAGCGTTGCCAAATTCAGGCATTCCGGCCAAAAGGCTCGCCATGACGTGCGGCCTGTGCTAGCCGGGGCGCTTGACAGGACAGCACGCGCCGGAGGCAAGCCTCGCGGCGCGACAGGCAGGCAAATCGGACGATGTCGGATATCTTTCGGGAAGTCGAGGAAGAGGTCAAACGCGATCAGGTCGCGCAACTCCTCAAGAAGCACGGCACCCTCATCATCAGCGTGCTGCTGGTGGTCGTCATCGGCGTTGGCGGCTATCGCGCCTATGAATACTGGCAGCGGACCAAGGCCGCCGAGGCCGGGCAGAAGTTCGAGACCGCGTTGCAGTTCGAGAGCGACGGCAAGGCGGCGGAAGCGCGCGCGGTGTTCGATGATCTCGCCCGCAGCGCGCCGCAGGGCTATGGCATGCTGGCGCGGTTCCGTGTTGCCGGCGCTCTGGTGAAATCCGACAGGCCTGCCGCCATCAAGGCCTTCGAGGCGCTGGCTGCCGACACCGCGCTCGACCAGACGCTGCGCGATCTGGCGAGTGTTCGCGCAGCGATGCTGCAGATCGAGACGCTGCCCTATGCCGATCTCAAGGCCCGGCTTGAGGCCCATGCGCAGGCGGGCAAACCCTGGCGGCTGACCGCGCGCGAGACGCTGGGCCTTGCCGCCTACAAGGGCGGGCAGATGGACGAGGCGGGCAAGCAGTTCGATGCCATGCTTGCTGATTCCGCCGCCACCCAGACGGTGCGCCAGCGGGCCGAGATGATGCTGGCGCTGATCGCCGGCGGCGCGGTTTCGGGCCAGTAATGGGTCCCACCGTCGTCATTGTCGGCCGGCCGAATGTCGGCAAATCGACGCTGTTCAACCGTCTCGTCGGCAAGAAGCTGGCACTGGTCGATGACCAGCCGGGCGTAACGCGCGACCGTCGCTCGGGCGAGGCGGAACTGCTCGATCTTGCGTTCACCGTGGTCGATACGGCAGGGTTCGAGGACGAGCCGGCGGCGAGCCTTGCTGGCCGGATGCGCAAGCAGACCGATGTGGCGATCGCCGAGGCCGATGTCGTGCTGTTCGTCATCGACGCGCGCATCGGCGTCCATCCGGAAGACCGGCACTTCGCCTCCATCGTCCGCAAGAGTGGCCGCCCCGTGATCCTGCTCGCCAACAAGGCGGAAGGCAAACAGGGGCTTGCCGGCGCTTACGATGCGTTCTCGCTCGGTCTGGGCGATCCGTTGCCGTTTTCGGCCGAGCATGGCGAGGGCATCGGCGAGTTGCACGAGGCGCTGCGCCACTACATCGGGGTTGCCCCCGGCGATGCGGACGACGACGACAGCTTCGACGACGAGGTGATCGCGCCCGAGGGGGACGAGGACGGCGAGGGCGGGCCGGTCCGCCCGCTGCGCGTCGCCATTGTCGGACGGCCCAACGCGGGCAAGTCGACCCTGATCAACACCATGATCGGACAGGATCGGCTGCTGACGGGGCCGGAGGCCGGGATCACCCGCGATTCGATTTCCGTTGAGTGGGAATGGCGCGGCAAGCCGGTCAAGCTGTTCGATACGGCAGGCATCCGCCGGAGGGCGCGGATCGAGGAAAAGCTTGAGAAACTCGCCGTCAGCGACGGGATCCGGGCGGTGAAGTTCGCCGAAGTCGTCGTGGTCCTGCTCGATGTCACCATCCCGTTCGAAAAGCAGGATCTGTCGATCGTCGACCTCGTCGAGCGCGAGGGGCGGGCGATCGTCATCGGTCTCAACAAGTGGGACCTGATCGAGGACCGGGGCGGCAAGCTGGCCGAGTTGCGCGAAAAGTGCGACCGGCTGCTGCCGCAGGTCAAGGGCTGTCCGCTCGTCACGGTCTCGGGCCTTGCGGGCGAGGGGATCGACCGGCTGATGGCCGCCGCCTTCGCCGCCGCCGAGGTGTGGAGCCGCCGTGTCTCGACCGCGCAGCTCAACCGCTGGCTGGAGGGCGCACTGTCGGCCCATCCGCCCCCGGCGGTCTCGGGCCGGCGCATCAAGATCCGCTACATGACGCAGCCGAAATCCCGGCCGCCGTATTTCGCGCTGTTCGGCAACCAGCTGTCCGCGCTGCCGGATGCCTACAAGCGCTATCTGGTCAACGGCCTGCGCGAAACGTTCCAGCTTGTCGGCGTGCCGATCCGGCTCAGCCTCAGGACCAGCGAGAACCCGTACGGGAAGAAGAAATAGCGGGCGTCTGCGCTGTTGCCTTGGAGGCGCTCACCGCCGTCATGACCGGCCCTGTGCCGGTCATCCACGTCTTGCTTTGCTGCTCTGTTTCCACAGTCGTGGAGGACCGGGCTGAACCCGGCCATGACGCGTTTCGGTTCTGATTTCTG
>CALCZO010000273.1 GCA_937903315.1 uncultured Alphaproteobacteria bacterium | reverse complement strand
ATCCGCTTTGGTTCGGTCGGCGGCGGCGGGCGCTATGACGGTCTTGTCTCGCGCTTCCTGCCCGAGCCTGTGCCGGCCACCGGCTTTTCCATCGGCGTCTCGCGCCTGCTGGCGGCGCTCAAAGCGATCAAGTCCCCCATCGTCGAAACCGGCGCGCGGCGCGGGCCGGTCGTTGTCGCGGTGATGGACAGGGATGCCGCCGCGCTCGCCGGCTATCAGAAGCTGGTCGCTGCCCTGCGCGGTGCCGGCATTGCGGCGGAGATGTATCTCGGCGCCGCAGGCATGAAGGCGCAGATGAAATATGCCGACCGGCGCGGCTCGGTCTGTGCCATCATTCAGGGCTCGAACGAACGCGAGAAGGGCGAGGTGCAGATCAAGGATCTGGTGCTCGGCGCGACGCTGACTTCGATTGCCGACCGCACCGAATATCTCAGGCAGCAGGCCGAGGCGCAGTTCACCGTGAAGACGGACGACATCGTTGCCGGCGTCAACCGCGTGCTCGATCGCTATAAATAGGACGCGCGGGTCCGTTCAGCCACGACGCGCGGCGGGCAATCGCGCCCTTCGCTAGCGCTGGCAGGTCGCGCAATGGAACGTCGAGCGGCCCGACTGGACCATCCTGAGCACCACGCCGGTGCAGCCGGGCGTCGGGCAGGAGGCGCCCTCGCGGTCATAGACGCGGAACCTGTGCTGGAAATAGCCGAGCGAGCCGTCCGTCCGGGCGTGATCGGAGATCGATGAGCCGCCCGCCGCGACCGCCTCGGTCAGCACATCGCGGATCGCGGTGGCCAGCATCTCGCGCATCCGGCGCGGCGTCTTGCCCGGCCCACACAGCGTTCCCGCCGCCCGGACGGGGCTGAGCCCGGCCCGGCTGAGCGCCTCGCAGACATAGATGTTGCCAAGCCCGGCGATCAGCCGCTGATCGAGCAGCGCGGCCTTGAGCGGTGTCCGTCTGCCGGCAAACAGGGCGTCGAGACTGTCGCCGCTGAACGCATTGCCGAGCGGCTCGATGCCGATGCCGGCGATCTGCGGATGCTGGTCGAGCGTCGCGCTGTCGGCCAGCAGCATGAAGCCGAACCGGCGCGGATCGTTGTAGGTGATCCGCGCTCCATTGTCGCAGGTGAGCACGACATGATCATGTGCCGGCAGCCGCCCGGCCTCGTGGTGGAACACGCCGGGTCGGTTGGCCTCATCATCCCTTTCGACGATGAAGCGTCCGCTCATGCCCAGATGCAGGATCAGCGTCTCGCCGGTTGAAAGCCCGGCAAGCAGGAATTTCGCGCGCCGGTTGAGCGTGATGACCCGCGCTCCGGTCAGGCGATCGGCAAACCGCTCGGGGAAGGGAAATCGCAGGTTGGCCCGGTTGAGCTGCACCGCGACGATCCGGGCGCCTTCCATCGCCGGTTGCAGACCGCGGCGAACGGTTTCCACCTCGGGCAATTCGGGCATCGATCCTCCGATCAAGCATAATCAGAACGAACGCATAGCCTTGACCGGCCGGTTTCGCTATTGGTTTGCGCGTAACCGACGCAAAGGAGCGCCGCATGGCCCGCGCCGCGCGCAAGACCGCCACAGACACCGCCTCGCCTGAGGCTGCTGCCGAGACGCATTTCGGCTTCCGGCAGGTGCCGCTGGACGAAAAGCAGAGCCACGTCAACGAGGTGTTCCACTCGGTCGCCAGGAAATATGACCTGATGAACGATCTGATGTCGGTAGGGCTGCATCGGCCATGGAAGGATGCGATGGTCTCCTGGCTGCGGCCGCCGAAGGGCGCGCGGCCCTATCGTCATCTCGATGTCGCCGGAGGCACCGGCGACGTCGCGTTCCGTCTGCTCGCCGCCGGCGGGCCGGGCATGCATGTTACGGTGCTCGACATCAACGGCGACATGCTCGGCGTCGGGCGCGACCGGGCGGACAAGCAGCGTTTCGAGGGGGCCATCGATTTTGTCGAGGCCAATGCCGAAAGCCTGCCGTATCCCGATGCGACGTTTGACTCCTACACCGTCGCCTTCGGTATCAGGAACGTGCCGCGCATTCAGGTGGCGCTTGGCGAGGCGTTTCGCGTCCTCAGGCGCGGCGGACGGTTCCTGTGTCTCGAATTCGCGCCGGTCGACATGCCGGTGCTTGATACGGTCTATGACGCCTATTCGTTCAATGTGATCCCGGAGATCGGCCGGCAGGTGACGGGCGACGCGACCTCCTATCGCTACCTCGTCGAATCGATCCGCAAGTTTCCCCGTCCGGCGCTGTTCGCCGATATGATGCGCGAGGCCGGGTTCGCCCGCGTCACCTGGCGGCCCTACACAGGCGGCATCGTCAACATTCATTCCGGCTGGAAACTCTGAAAGGGCGCGGGCGGTGCTGACAGGCCTTCTCCATCTCGCGCGGCTGGTCCGCGTCGGCTTCGTGCTGACGCGGGAGGGCGTGTTCGGCCTTGCCGATCCGGCAGCACTTTCGGCGGGCGGGCGCATGGCGGTCAGGCTGCTTCGGCTGTTCGAGCGGCGCGGTGCGGGCGGCAGCCGTCTGGCCGTGGCGATGACGCGGCTCGGGCCGACCTATGTCAAGCTCGGCCAGTTTCTCGCGACCCGTCCCGATCTGGTCGGGATCAGGACAGCGCGGGAACTGGAACAGCTTCAGGACCGGATGCCGTCCTTCCCGCGGGATGTCTCGCTGGAGATTATCGCGGCCTCGCTGGGTCGCCCGGTCGAGGCAGCGTTCACGGATATTGGCGAACCGGTTGCTGCCGCATCGGTGGCACAGGTCCATCGCGCCCGGATCGTCGGCGATTCGGCGCGGACTGTGGCGGTCAAGGTGCTGCGTCCCGGCGTGCGCGAGCGTTTCGCGCGCGATGTCGATGCCATGCTCTATGCGGCCGGCCTCGCTGAACGGCATGTTCCGGACATGCGCCGGCTTCGTCCGGTCGATTCGATCCGCGACTTCCAGCGCGCCGTGGCGATGGAGACCGATCTTCGGCTGGAAGCGGCGGCGTTGTCCGAATTGCGGCAGAACAGCACGGACGATGCGCTGTTCCGCGTGCCCGCCGTCGATTGGGAGCGGACGGGGCGCGATGTCCTGACCACCGAATGGGTCGACGGCATCCCGATCGCCAACCACGCCGCGCTTGATGCCGCGGGCCATGATCGCAAGGCGCTGGCGGTGGTGGCGATGCAGACCTTCCTGCGTCATGCGATGCGGGACGGCTTTTTTCATGCCGACATGCATCAGGGTAATCTGTTCGTCGATGCCGACGGTCGCCTCGTCGCGGTCGATTGCGGCATCATGGGCCGGTTGGGCTTCAGGGAACGGCGGTTTCTGGCCGAAATCCTCTATGGCTTCATCACGCGGGACTACCGCCGCGTGTCCGAGGTGCATTTCGAGGCGGGGTATGTTCCGGCCCATCACTCGGTTGACCAGTTCGCTCAGGCCATCCGCGCCATCGGCGAACCAATCCACGACCGGCCCGCGCGCGATATTTCCATGGCCCGGCTTCTGACGCTGCTGTTCGAGGTGACCGGCCTGTTCGACATGGCGACGCGGACCGAGCTGGTGCTGCTTCAGAAGACGATGATCGTGGTCGAGGGCGTCTCGCGCAGTCTCGATGAGGACTTCGACATGTGGGCAGCGGCTGAACCGGTGATCCGCGAGTGGATCGAACGGCATCTCGGCCCCGTCGGCATGATCGAGAACGCCGGACATGGCACGCGCGACCTGTTCAGGATTGCCGCGCGCCTGCCCGATACGCTGGAGCGGGCCGAGCGGGTGCTGGCCCGGCTCGATTCGTCATCAGCCGACGGGTTTCGTCTGGCGCCCGAGAGCATCGCGGCAATCGGCAAGGCCGAAGCACGCGGCAATCGCCTGCCGGCTCTTGCCTTGTGGGCCATTGTCGCGCTCATCATCTATGCAATGGTGTCTGGCTAGGAGCCCGTGATGACCGTCCTGTCCGGCAAGCGCATTCTGCTGATCATCGGCGGCGGTATCGCGGCCTACAAGTCGCTCGATCTGATCCGCCGGCTCAAGGAGCGCGGTGCCAGCGTGCGAGGTGTACTGACCAAGGCCGGCGCGGAATTTGTGACGCCGCTGTCGGTCTCCGGCCTGACCGGCGACAAGGTCTATGCCGATCTGTTCTCGCTGACCGACGAGGCGGAGATGGGCCACATCCAGCTCTCGCGCGATGCGGACCTGCTGGTGGTCGCCCCCGCGACGGCGGATCTGATGGCCAAGATGGCGCAGGGGCTGGCCAGCGATCTTGCCTCGACGGCGCTGCTGGCGACAGACAAGCCGGTGCTGATCGCTCCGGCGATGAACGTGCGGATGTGGCAGCACCCGGCAACCCGGCGCAATCGTGCGCAGCTTGAGGCGGACGGCGTGCTGGTTGTCGGGCCGAACGATGGTGCCATGGCCTGCGGCGAATTCGGCCCCGGCCGCATGGCCGAACCGATGGAGATTGTCGCGGCGATCGAACGGGCGCTTGGCGAGCACCGCGATTTGCCGCCCCCAGCCGCAGTGCAGCAGCTTTCCGGTCCACGCCCGCTCGCCGGACGTCATGTGCTCGTCACCTCCGGGCCGACGCACGAGCCGATCGACCCTGTGCGCTACATCGCCAACCGCTCATCGGGCAAGCAGGGGCACGCGATTGCCGCTGCCGCTGCTGAGGCGGGCGCCCGTGTCACGCTCGTTTCTGGACCCGTGACCATTGCCGACCCGGACGGCGTCACGGTTGTGCAGGTCGAAACCGCGCGTGAGATGCTGGCTGCGGTCGAAGCGGCCCTGCCGGCCGATGTCGCGATCTTTGCCGCCGCCGTCGCGGACTGGCGCGTCGCCCGTTCCGCCGACGAGAAGATCAAGAAGGACGGCAGCGGCCCGCCGTCGCTGGCCATGGTCGAGAACCCCGATATTCTCGCGACAGTCGCGCAACATACTGAGCAACGCCCCGGGCTGGTGATCGGCTTTGCCGCGGAAACCGAGACGGTGATCGATCATGCCCGTGCCAAACTGGCAAGAAAGCGGTGCGATCTGATCGTTGCCAACGATGTCAGTCCCGAAACCGGCATCATGGGCGGTGACCGCAACACGGTCCATCTGGTCAGCCCCGATTCGATCGAGACCTGGCCGGAACTGCCAAAGACCGAAGTGGCGCGCCGGCTGATCGCGGCGATTGCCGCCCGGGTGACGCGATGAGCGCCCAACTGCGCATTCTCCGCCTGCCGCATGGGGCCGGCCTGCCGCTGCCCCATTACGCGACCGCTGGCGCTGCGGGCATGGATATCGCCGCTGCGGTGGAGGCCCCCGTCACGCTGGCACCGGGCGCGCGGGTGCTGATCCCGTCCGGGCTGGCGATGGCGGTCCCGCCGGGGTACGAGGCCCAGCTTCGCCCGCGCTCGGGGCTTGCGCTCAACCACGGCGTCACAGTGCTCAACGCGCCGGGCACCATTGACAGCGACTATCGTGGCGAGGTGAAGGCCCTGCTGGTCAATCACGGTACCGTGCCGTTCACGATCGAACGGGGGATGAGAATCGCACAGATCGTGCTGGCTCCGGTGACGCAGATGCCGCTGCACGAGGTCGCGGTACTTGATGAGACCGATCGAGGCTTGGGCGGCTATGGGTCGACCGGCGGCATCGGGTAAATTCACCAGATTGGGGCGGATCGGGAGAATATCGTTCTCTTGATCGCCCGAAAATAACAAGCTGGACGCTATTGTTTCTCCTATCGGCCTCATCTAGCGTTTTGGCTCAGATTCAGCCGACAATGGAGTGGCAGCATGGGAACGCCGGGGCGCGGACGCATCTATTCGTCGATTGCCGAAACGGTGGGCGACACACCGCTGGTCAGGCTTGACCGGCTGGCGAAAGCTGCCGGCGTGTCGGCCACGCTGGTGGCCAAACTGGAGTTCTTCAATCCGATCGCCTCGGTCAAGGACCGGATCGGCGTGGCCATGATCGAGGCCGCCGAAGCTGAGGGGCGGATCAGCCCCGGCACGACCACCCTGATCGAACCGACATCGGGCAACACCGGCATTGCGCTCGCCTTCGTGGCAGCAGCGCGTGGTTACCGTCTGATCCTGACCATGCCGGAGACGATGTCGGTCGAGCGGCGCAAGATGCTGGCCTATCTCGGGGCTGAACTGGTGCTGACCGAAGGGGCCAAGGGCATGAAGGGCGCGATTGCCCGCGCTGAGGAACTGCTCGCGGAAATTCCCGGTTCGGTGATGCCGCAGCAGTTCCAGAACCCGGCCAATCCGGCGATCCACCGCCGCACGACGGCGGAGGAAATCTGGAACGACACCGCCGGCAAGGTCGATGTGTTCATCGCCGGCGTCGGAACCGGCGGCACCATCACCGGTGTCGGGCAGGTGCTCAAGCAGCGCAACCCGGCGGTGAAGGTCATTGCCGTCGAGCCGGAAGAAAGCCCGGTTCTGTCGGGAGGCCAGCCCGGCCCGCACAAGATTCAGGGCATCGGCGCTGGCTTCGTGCCGGCAATTCTCGACATGTCGGTGATCGACGAGATCGTGAAAGTGCCGAGCGGAAAGGCCATCGAGACGGCCCGCCTGCTGGCCCGGACCGAAGGCGTGCCGGGCGGCATCTCATCCGGTGCGGCGACGGCTGCGGCGCTGGAGATTGCCGCGCGGCCCGAGATGGCGGGCAAGACAATCGTGTTCATCGTCCCCTCGTTTGCCGAGCGCTACATCTCGAGCCTGCTGTTCGAAGGGCTGTGAAACAACCGGCGGCGGGCCAGCGCGAAACGGTTGCCCCGCCGCCAAAAACCGGTTATTGCCGGTCTGATCAAGGCGCCCGTAGCTCAGCTGGATAGAGCGTTGCCCTCCGAAGGCAAGCCTAAGTCAAGTGTGCTGTGGGTGATGGTCGAAAAAATCGAGGAAAACCAAGCAATTGGTGAAACTCGAAGGAAGCAGAGAAACTGCCTCCGTGGTCACGGAAGCGCCGCGGAAGCAAACTGAAGGAAGCTGTAGAGTACGAACGACCACAATCGGCAGTGCCTCGGGCCCGCACCGTTTGCGATCGTTCGAAAGTTTGAATCGAGATTGACCCTGGTCGACCTCGGACACTATTTGAAGATAAATGCACCCATAGCTCAGCTGGATAGAGCGCTACCCTCCGAAGGTAG
>CALCZO010000272.1 GCA_937903315.1 uncultured Alphaproteobacteria bacterium | reverse complement strand
ACCACGCTTGATGCCGACCGGGTGACGCTTGGGATTGCCGATCACGGCCCCGGCATTCCGGCCGGTCAGCACGAGCGCGTGCTTGAACGGTTTGTTCGGATGGAGCAGAGCCGCGCCCAACCTGGATCCGGTCTTGGCCTCAGCCTGGTTGCGGCAATCGCGCAGCTTCATCAGGGTACAATTTCGCTTCTCGACAATAGCCCGGGCACAAAAGCCGTTCTATCCTTGCCGCTGGTGAAGCAGCAGGCAGGAGCGGGATAAGTGACGGCGGAACGATCGATCATTGCGCGGCTGGTCACGGGGCCAAAGTTCAGCCGGGCAGGACTGAAGCAGGTCGATCTTCTGGTGGCCCATGCCGATGAGGGCGCTGCCGATCTGGCTGCTGTTCTGCGCGACGCGCCCCGTGCGCGCGACTTGCTCGCCGGTGTTCAGGAAGGGGCGCACTTCCTCTGGCGTCTCATTGTTCGCGACCCCGGCCGATTGGCCGCTCTGCTGGCCGATTCTCCCGAGCATCACATCAGACGCATCTGCGCCATCGCGCGCGATACCGTGTCGCTTGACAGCGAAGCCGATGCGATGCGCCGGCTGCGCCGGTTGCGCGCCGAGGCGGCGCTCCTGATTGCACTCTGCGATCTCGGCGGCGTCTGGAGTGTCGACGAAGTGGTCGCGGCGCTGTCGGAATTCGCCGATTCCTGTGTCGCCGGTGGGTTCAATTTCATCCTTCGCCACGCCATCGCCGATGGCAAGATTGCCCCGGAGAATCCGGACAATCCGGTCGATGGACTGGGTATGTTCGTGCTCGCACTCGGCAAGCACGGCGCGCGCGAACTCAATTATTCCTCCGACATCGATCTGACCGTTTTTTTCGATCCCGAAGCGCCGGCGTTCAAGCCTGCGCGCGATCCCTATGAACTGTCCGTGCGGATGATCAAGACGCTGGTCCGGCTCCTTCAGGATCGCAATGCTGACGGATACGTTCACCGCGTCGATCTCCGGCTCAGGCCTGATCCAGGCTCGACGCCGATCGTTGTGCCGGTCGATGCGGCCTACACCTATTACGAAACCGTGGGGCAGAACTGGGAACGCGCGGCGATGATCAAGGCCCGCCCGATCGCCGGCGATGTTCCGGCCGGACAGCGGTTTCTCAAGGATCTGACGCCTTTCGTTTGGCGCAAGTACTTCGATTATGCTGCCATTGCCGATATTCATGCGATGAAGCGGCAGATCTATGCGGTTAAAGGACATGAATCCGTCGCCATCCTTGGCCATGACGTGAAGGTCGGGCGTGGGGGCATCCGCGAGATCGAGTTCTTCGTCCAGACCCAACAGCTCGTCTACGGCGGACGACGCCCCAATCTGAGGGGCGAGCGCACGCTGGCGATGCTCGATGCGCTTCGCGAGGATGGCTGGATTTCGCAAGCCGCTGCGGTCGATCTGGCGGAAGCCTATCGCTTCCTGCGCGGCATCGAGCACCGCATCCAGATGGTCGGCGATGAACAGACCCAGCGGTTGCCCGCCCATGACGAGGACCTTGACCGGTTCGCCCGGTTCTGCGGCTATTCCCGCGCCGGATTTGAAAAGGCGCTGACCCGTCGGCTTCTGGCTGTCGAACGGCACTATGCCAGACTTTTCGAGGCCACGCCGGGATTGGCCTCGTCGGCCGGATCGCTGGTGTTCACCGGGGTCGAGGATGATCCGGCGACGCTTGATACGTTGCGAAAACTGGGTTTTGCCCGGCCGGCCGTTGTCGCCGATACGGTCCGCGGGTGGCATTTCGGTCGTCGCTCCGCCGTGACCTCGGCCCGTGCGCGCGAAATCCTCACAGAACTTGTTCCGGCCCTGCTTGAAGCATTCGGCAATTCGTCCGATCCCGATGCTGCGCTGACGGCGTTCGATACCGCTCTGGGCAAGATGCCTGCGGCCGTCGAACTGTTTTCGATCCTGAAGAACCATCCGGGTGTCCGAGGGCTGTTCGCCGAGATCCTCGGCAGCGCGCCTCGTCTTGCCGACATTGTCGCCCGCACGCCGCATGTGCTCGACATCATCGTCGATGCCGGATTTACCCGCTTGCCTGAAAGTGCGGAGATCGAAAAGCGCGCTGCGGCCCAGCTTGCCCGCGAACCTGATGCCGAGCTGTTCCTTGAACAGGCGCGCACCATGGCCCGCCATGACCAGTTCATGGTCGCGACCCAGGTCCTCTCGGGCGTCCTTCCGGCGGGAGATGCCGGTCCCTCCCATACCGCAATTGCCGAAGCCTATCTGCGCCTGGTGCTTGACAGGACGATGGCCGATCTTGCCGTCCGCCATGGCCGCGTGCCCGGTGCGGGCATGGCTATCCTTGGTTACGGCAAGCTCGGATCGCGCGAGATGACCGCCACATCCGATCTTGATCTCGTGATTGTCTACGATTGCGCGCCCGATGCGATGTCGGACGGCGCGCGGCCGCTGTTTGCCTCCGAATGGTATGCCCGGCTGACCCAGCGGCTGATCTCGGCTCTATCAGCGCAATTGCGCAACGGGACGCTGTACGAAATCGATCTCAGGCTGCGTCCCTCGGGCCGCAAAGGACCGGTTGCCGTTTCGCTGGCCTCATTTGAATCCTATCAGGAGACCGAAGCCGAGACGTGGGAACACATGGCGCTGTCGCGTGCCCGTCCGGTTGCCGGCGATCCTGAACTGAATGCCGCCTTGATGGGCGCCATCGCGCGAATCATTGCCCGGCCGCGCGATGCGATCAAAACTGCGCGCGAAATTGCCACCATGCGCAAGCTGATGGATGACGAGCGGCAGGCCTCTGGCCGGTTCGACCTGAAGCTGATGCCCGGCGGTCTGGTCGATATCGAATTCATCGCCCAGTTTTTTGTCCTGACCCGTGCCAGCGAACATCAGGTGCTGGCGGGGACGACCGTTCGATCGGTCATTGCCAGTTCAGGCGAAGCCGGACTTGTCACCCGCGAGGATGCAGATACGCTGATCGAGGCCTATGACATCTACACCCGGTTGACGCAGATGCTCAGGATCGTGCTGTTCGACGATCACGCCGTCGACGCCCAGTCGCCGGCCTTCAAGCGCAAGCTGGCTCAGGCGGCCGGATTGCCCGACTACAAGCTGTTGACCAGCGAATTGCAACGCTTGTCCAAGGACGTGCGGCGCATCTTTGTCCGCACGGTAGGTCCGCTCAGGAACTGACGGCGCTGTCCCCCAGGCCGCATGCCGTGTCGCCGGCAGGTGCACCATCACCATCGTGCCGGTGCCGACCAGCGAGCGCACGCGAACCGTACCGCCGTGCAGTTCAACCAGCGAGCGGGCAATCGCAGCCCCGAGACCAGAGCCCTTGCAGCCGTTGTCGAGCTTGCCGTCGATCAGTTCGAACGGCTTTCCAAACCGGTGCAGATGCTCGCTCGGGATGCCGACGCCGGTATCCTCGATAAAGATATTGACCCCATCGGCCGAATTGCGCACCCGCATCGCGGCCTTGCCGCCCGCGGGCGTGAATTTGATGGCGTTTCGCAGGAACTGCACCAGCGCCTGACGCAGCGCGCGCGGATCGGCATCGATGGTCCGGCGGCTGGAATTGGTCAGATGCATCGAGATCGTCTTGCGATCCGCTTCGGGCATGACATGGGCGACGGCGGCATCGACAATCGCCTCGATGGCGATCGGCTCGCGATGCAACTCCACCTTGCCGGTCTCGATCCGCGACATTTCCAGAATATCATCGATGATGCCGAGAAGGCCTGTTCCGGCCTTGCGGATGTGACTGACATATTCCTCGTACTTGTCCGAGCCGAGGCATCCGAACAGCCGGTGTTCCATGATCTCGGAAAAGCCGATCACGGCATTGAGCGGCGTTCGCAGTTCATGGCTCATGTTGGCAAGGAACTCGGTCTTGGCACGGCTCGCCGCTTCGGCAGCGATGCGCTCGGCCTGATAGTGATCCGCCAGTTCGGACAGTTGCTCGGAGCGAAGCTTGAGAGTGCGCTGCGACGCCTGAAGATCGGCAACGGAGGCCAGCAGTTGCCGTTCGCTGTCGATCAACCGCCCTTCCTGATCCTTATGGGCGGTGATGTCGGTGCCGACGGACACCAGCCCGCCGTCGTCGGTCCGGCGTTCGCTTACCTGAAGCCAGCGACCGTCCGGCAGTTGTGTTTCATAATCGCGCGCCGGCCTGCCGCGAACAAAGCCGCAGACGACCTGTTGTTCGGCGCTGCTGATCAGGGCGCGATAGTCGTGTCCGGTAATGTCCGCATCGTCGGGCAGGCCATACAGAGTGCGGAACTTGTCGTTGCACAGAACCAGCCGATCGTTGCTGTCGCACAAGACGAACGATTCAGAAATGGCATCGATGGCGCTGGCAAGGCGCTCATCGGCCTGCCGCGACTGCGCTTCGAATTTCTTGTTCTCGGTCACGTCGATCACGACACCGATCAGGCGCGGGTAGGCCGTATCGGTTTCCCTCGATAGGTGAAGGCGGGCCCGCATCCACACCCAGGCGCCATTGGCGTGGCTCATCCGGAAGTCATGCTCCACCGTCTGCTGGCCGTTGCGCAGCATCCGGTCGGCGATGTCGAACAGGTCGACATCGTCCCTGTTGACCAGTGCGTTGACTTCGCCGAACGACAGCTTCTGTCCGTCCGGCTGGTAGCCAATCAGCCGGTACATGGAATCAGACCAGAAGAACCGGCCGCGTGCGATGTCCCATTCCCACAAGCCGCTGCGCGCTTCGGCCAGCGCTGAGTCGATCCGTGCTGTCATCGACGAACAGATCCGGTCGGCGTGCCGCGCGCGCGCGGCCTGAAAGTAGAACGCTGCGCCAAGCGCCGCGACGACACCGCCGAGCGTGACAAACAGCGTCACAATCGCCTGCGTCCGTGACAGCCAGACCGCGAGAACCGAATCCAGCGGCTCGATGATCGCGACGTAGCTGGCGGAGGATGCGGTGATCTCGGGCAACTTGCGCACGCTGACCAGCGCCTTGCCGCCGGCCGTCAGTCGCGTTGTCACGACGCCGGCCCGCTCCCCGTAGACCAGCAGTGGTGTCGGATCGGCGATGACATCGTCGAAGGTCCGGACCTTTCCGACACGGGCGGGCGATGCGCGCAGGATCTCGCCCGTGCCCGACAGCAGCAACAACTGGCGGCCGGGAGTCAGCGCCGAGCGGGGCAGCAGCGCATTCATGGTCTCGTCGGTGATCGGATTGCCGGCCAGCGAGGCACTGAGGTCCTTGATCTGGAGCGTCGCAAGGCTGGCGGCCAGATCGATATCCTTGCTCGACGAGGCAATGGCATCCTCGCGGGCGCTGGTCACCTGCAGCAACCCGCTGGCTCCAACGATCGACAGGAAGATGACGATCAGGACCGGTACGGCGCGGTGGATCCAGGGTTCCACCCTGACCAGACGAGAATACCCGGGCTGGGCGAGGGTTTGCGCCAGTCCCAAACCGGGCGCAAAGCTTCCCTGTGCACCGGGCGCGTGTCTGTGCGCCATGCTGTCCCCCGACAATAGAACATTACGATGATTACGACGCCAAGCCCCGGTTGGGTCCCGAATCAGTCACAGTTGAATCGCTCGGACTCGGCCTGTCCAGAGCAAAAATGAAATTTCGTTAAGGGTTGCGACAAGGTGAGTCCGAAGAGTCACAATGCAGGGGCTCGGTTTCACTCTCGCATAATGCAGCACAGCAAGTTTATATTTTGTCTCTATTTGTTCTCTTTTTATTCCGAGTCCTTATGTCAGGCGAGTGCGCGCTCGACAATGTCGGCAAGATCGCGTGACAGGCCACCGCGGTCTCTCAGACCGGTCAATGCGGACCGGGCAAGATCGCGCCGGTGAGGTTCGAGCATTGGAAATGTCCGGAACGCTGTGGCCAGTCGGGCCGCGACCTGCGGATTTGTTGCGTCGATATCGCCGATGAACTGCGCGAGGAAACGGTAGCCTTCGCCATCGATGCGATGGAACTGGCGAGGATTGCCGTTGGCAAACGCGCCGACAAGTGCACGCACGCGGTTCGGGTTGGTCAGGTGAAAGCCCGGATGGTTCATCAGCTTGCGAACCCGATCGAGCGTATCGCGTCCTCGCGTGGTCGCCTGAAGAGAGAACCAGTTGTCGAGGATCAGGGGTTCGTCGGCAAAGCGCCGCTCGAAGTTCTGGAATGCCGCTTCGCGTGCCGCGCCGCCAAGGCGGTTGAGCACGGCCAGTGCCGTGAGGCGATCCGTCATCGTGGTGGCTGACTCATACTGGACATGGGCCGCCGAGGCACCTTCGCGCGGATCGGCCCAGGCCAGCCACGCCAGCGCTGCCCCGCGCAAACTGCGCATCCCGGCGCTCGCCGCATCGGCCGCAAACGGCCGAGGAACCGAGAGCTGCTCGTGCAGTTGCCGTGCCGCGGCGTGGCAATGCCGGCCGATGTGCGCGCTCAGTGCGTCCAGCGCTACCCCGATCGCCTCGGGATCGATATCGACGCCGATCTCACGCGCGACATCTGAATCGCTCGGCAGTGTGAGGCACAGTGCCGCAAAGGCCGGATCAATCATCGCGCTAGCCATCAGATCGGCAAAAGCGCCCGCAAGCCCGTTGTCGGTCAGCGGTGCCGCGCCGACCCGGGACCGTGCAACCGACTCCTTGAGCAGCCGGATCGCGTAGGTCTGCAACGCTTCCCAGCGATTGAACGGATCAGAATCGTGCCGAGCCAGCGTCAGAAGATGCTCCGACGATTGATCGAACACCAATTTTACAGGTGCGGAAAACCCGCGAAGGAGCGAGACGATCGGCAGTTCGTCGACGTTTTCGAAAACCTTTGTCGCCTTGGCGCTCTCAAGCACCAGCACCTGATTGGCGGCCAGTTCCCGCCCGTCCTGTCCGATGATCCCCATCAGGATCGGAATGACAGCCGGATGCTTGTCCGGTTGCCCGGGCGTTGCAGGAATCGTCTGCTCGAAATCGAGCCGCAGGGTCCTTGAATCGGGATTGTAGTGCTGAGCAACGCTGAGAACCGGCGTTCCGGCCTGCTCATACCAGCGCATGAACTGCGCAAGGCTGCGGCCTGAGGCCTCGGCAAAGCAGGCGATGAAGTCCTCCACCGTGGCAGCGTGTCCATCCTCGCGCGCGAAGTAGAGGTCCATCCCGCGCCGGAATGCCGCCGAGCCGATCAGTGTCTTGAGCATGCGGATCACTTCCGCACCCTTATTATACACTGTCGCTGTATAGAAGTTGTTGATTTCCTTGTAACTGTTCGGTCGCACTGGATGAGCGAGCGGGCCGGCATCCTCGACGAACTGGGCCGCCCGGAGCGTCCGTACCGCACTGATCCGCTCGACAGGCCGCGAGCGCATGTCGGAGGAGAATTCCTGATCGCGAAAGACCGTCAGTCCTTCCTTGAGACAGAGCTGGAACCAGTCTCGGCAAGTAATCCGGTTTCCTGTCCAGTTGTGGAAGTATTCATGCGCAACGATCGCCTCGATGTTGTGATAGTCCTGATCGGTAGCGGTTTCGGGACTGGCCAGGATATACCGATCATTGAAGACGTTGAGTCCCTTGTTCTCCATCGCGCCCATGTTGAAGTCGGACACAGCAACGATATTGAACACATCGAGGTCATATTCGCAGCCGAACACCACCTCATCCCACGCCATCGAGCGCTTGAGCGCATCCATGGCATAGCTCGCGCGATCTTCCTTGCCCTTCTCGACATAGATCCCGAGGCGAACATCGTTACCGGAAGACGTCCTGTAAGTATCTGAAACGGAACCGAGATTGCCACCAACGACGGCGAACAGATAGCTCGGCTTGGGGAACGGGTCATTCCAGACAGAAAAATGACGGTTGCCGCCTTCGATCACTCCGGCCGCACCGGGATTGCCGTTGGCGAGCAGGATCGGTGCCTCGTCGCGGTCAGCCTCGAGCCGGACGCGATAGACGCTCATCACATCCGGACGGTCCGGGAAATACGTGATGCGGCGGAAGCCCTCAGCCTCGCACTGGGTGCAATACACGCCGTTGCTGCGATAGAGCCCCATCAACTTGGTGTTGGCGCTGGGATTGACGATGGTCTCGATGGTCAGGGTGAAGGGTCGCGTCGGCGGATTGACCAGCACCAGCTTGTCCGGTGCCACCGTGTATCGGTCTTCGGCCAGAGGCTTTCCGTCCAGCAGAAGCCCGGCAAGAACAAGCTCGTCACCTTCCAGAACAACAGGCGTTCCGTCGAAGCCGCCGGGATTGCGCTGCATTGTCAATGTGGCCCGCACGCGCGACTCTGTCGGATGGAGGCTGATGTCGAGATCGACATGGCTGACCAGAAAATCCGGCGGCTGGTAGTCAGAGAGACGGATCACCGGAGCAATATCGGGACGCATGGGGCTTCCTTGCAGCAGTAGGGCAGAGGGAACAGGTCGTTATTCTAGCCGAGCCGGGCCATCCTTGCGAGGCTCGGCGTGCGTGACGATGCGCGCAATATCGGGATAGGCCTGGCGGGCGGCCTGTTCAAGCTGATCGACAGAAAAATGAACTTGCGAAACAGTGGCTTGAGGGTTGGCGCGGAGGTGCAGCGTGACAACAAGACCCTTGTCGGTTCGCCGCACGCGCACGGAGTGAACCTCACTCAGTCCGTCGATCGCGTTGCCAAGGACCTGGATTGTGGCCGCAATGGTGTGCCGCAGGTCCTCGTCGACATCAACGCCCACCAGACCCTGTGGTTCCAGCGGCTCGATGTGGGTTTCCACCTCGGTTTCCGCGCCGAGATCGGCCCGAATGGCAGCCTCCAGCTTGCTGGCGATCTGGTGGGCCGCGCTCAGTTTCATCCGCCCGTCAACCTCGACATCAAGCGCGACCGACAGGCGCCCGCCAATTGATTGCACTGTGACATGGTGGACCGGGACCCGCCGGCGGGCCGCGATCAGGATCACACGCTCGAGAATGCTCTCATCATCCATGGTGACAGGCAGGACCGAGAGATTGACCTCCGCGTGCGGCAGAACGGTTGTGATCGCCGCGATGCAGGCATTGCGGACAACCTGCGCATGTTCGAGCGCATGAAGCCGCGGCACCGTCACTTCCGCTTCGACAAACAGTGTCGATCCGGCTGGCCGAACACGGATGGCACCGACTCCAATGACGCCGTTGATTCCTTCGAGTGCCCGGCGCACGACGTCAGCCATGCCGGCAGGTGCCGTATCGACAAGAGTGTCGATCGTCCGCTTGCCCAGCCTGACGGCAGCGATCAGGATGAAGATTGCAACGGCAATGGCTGCCAGTGCATCGCCGATGCCAAAGCCGGCCCAGACCGCCAGAAGTCCGACCAGAACCATGGCCGAACTGATCATATCGGACGAAAAATGCAGAGCATCTGCTTCAAGGGCGACGGAGCGGGTCTCTTTCGCCACGCGCTTGAGGTGACGCCAGCGGTTGTAGTCAATCGCCATTGAAACGACCAGAACCGCCAGAACGGGCCATGTGATGGTCACGGCCGGCGCTGTCCCGCCAAGGCGGGCGAAAGCCTCGAACAGCACATAGAGGGCAAGCCCGATCAGCAGCGCCGTTTCGGCAAGCGCGGCGATCGCCTCGATCTTGCCGTGGCCATAGGGATGCTCGTCGTCGGCCGGCTTTTCGGCTGTTTTGACCGCCAGCCACGTCAGAATGGTGGCGCCAAGGTCAATCAGGGCGTGCCCGGCTTCCGACAGCAGCGCCAGCGAGCCTGACAGCAACCCCGCAGCAAGCTTCAGCACGGCAATCAGCGCGCTTGCGAGCATCGAAATTCGTGCAGCGCTTTCTTTCCTGCCGGCGAGGTCGTGGGTCGGGTCGGACATCAGGCCTGTTTCAGGATGACGGGGTCGAATACCGGCTGGCATGCCGGAAAAGCGACGCCATGGCAACCAGCGCCAGACCTGACACGGTCGCCAGAAAGGCCAGCGCGGCTCCCGAACCTGCGCCGTCGAGCACGCCTGCCAGCACCACCGGTGCAGCCGCAGCGGCCAGTCCTTGTGCGACAATGACGGTGCCGAGGTTCTCGCCATAGCCCTTGACGCCGAACAGCCGCAGCACCAGCGCTCCCCTGACAATGGTCCAGAGCCCGTTGCTCGCGCCCAGCACGATGGCAAACAGCAGGCCCGCCCATGCTGCACCTGGCGCGACAACCAGAAAAAGCACCGCTGCCGGAAAGCCGAACGAGACGGCAAGACCCATGCGCAGCATGTCGAACCGGGCGCCGCCGGCCAGTTCGAGGACCCGCGCGGAGGTTTGCGACATGCCAAAGACCATGCCGAACGCAACCGCGTTTTGCGGTGACTGTCCCAGCGACTGCATCATGACCATGAACTGGTTGAGCATTCCGGTGACCAGAAGCGCATTCAGCGCCAGCGCGGCGGCAAACAGCAGGAAGGCGACGCGGCGGGCCCGCTCTGGCAGGCCTGCGCCGGTGGCTGCCGCACTGGCCGCTGCGCTGGCCGTCTCATGCCCGGGGCGGATGACGATGAGATGCAGCGGAAGGCATAGAGCGAGGTTGAGCACCGCATAAAGCTGACAGATCGCGCGCCAGTCCAGTCCGGTCAGCAGCCATTCGGTCAACGGCCAGAACACGGTCGAGGCCAGCCCACCGGGCAGCGTGAGAAAGGTGATTGCCCGGCGGGCCTGTGACGGGGCGATCTGCGTCAGCGCGGTGAACGCCGCCGGATACAGCACAAGTGGCGACGACAGGCCGATGATCAGCCAGGCCAGCACGTAACTGACCAGTCCCTGCGCGAAGGACAGCGCGACAAGTCCAGCAGCGGCGACAAAGCTGCCCGTCGCCATGACCAGCCGCGCGCCCTGCCGGTCCATGATGCGCCCGGCAGCCGGGCCGAACACGGCACCCATCACCAGCATGATCGACAACCCGGCTGAAACAACCGCCGGAGACAGCCCGAGTTCACGGCTGATCGGAGCCCCGAGGATCGACAGCAGATAGTAGGTGGACCCCCAGCTGATGATCTGTGTAACCCCAAGCCCGGCAATGGCTAGTCGCGTGGTCGTATCGAAGCGAACAGGGGAGGCGGGAGACGCAGTCATCGGCAACACGGTCCAGACGAGGCAGGCGACAGGGCCACAACGGCGACTTTGGCGTCGAAAGCCGCAGAATGAACCTTGCAGTTCATGCCCGGTAATTTTAGACGCATAAGGATATGTCGCACGCCGCGACACCATGCGGCAAGACACTGGGCTGCCACCAGAAGGAAATTGCACGATGTTCGGGTTGCCCGTGGCCGATCTGGCTTGGCTTGGCCTTGCCCTGCTGGGAGCAGGAATTGTAACGGGCCTGCTCGCCGGCCTGTTTGGCGTTGGCGGCGGCATCGTCATCGTGCCAGTGCTGTATCAGGTCTTCGGGCTGCTGGATGTGCCCGAAGCGATGAAAATGCATCTGACGGTCGGCACCTCGCTGGCCATCATCATCCCGACCTCGATTTCCTCGTTCCGCACCCATCTGTCGAAGGGCAAGGTGCTGATGGACGTGCTGAAGGTCTGGAGCGTGCCGGTCATCGCCGGCGTCGTTCTGGGCAGTGCGGTGGCTGCTTTTGCGCCCGGTTCGGTCCTGAAGGGGGTGTTCGTGCTGGTCGCGACGCTCAATGCTGCGAAACTGTTGCTCGGGCGCGAGAACTGGCGATTTGGCCAGACCTTGCCCGGACGCGCCGGCCTGTCGAGCTTCGGCTTCGTTCTCGGGTTGGCGTCCGCCCTGATGGGCATTGGCGGCGGTGTCATCGCCAACATGTATCTGACCATGTATGGGGTGGCGCTCCACAGTGCGGTGGCGACCTCATCCGGTCTCGGCGTGTTGATCTCGATTCCGGGCTTTATCGGCTATGTTCTGGCCGGCTGGCCGCATCTGGCAGCGCTGCCGCCGCTTTCGCTCGGCTTTGTCTCGGTGCTCGGCTTCCTGCTGGTCGCGCCAACCTCGACACTGCTTGCCCCGTATGGCGCGCGCCTGGCCCACAACACGCCCAAACGCAGGCTTGAGATCGCGTTCGGGATTTTCCTGCTGCTGACCGCTGCCCGTTTTCTCTGGAGCATGCTGGCGAACTGACAAGGTTCTCCTCGCGCTTATAGCCGCACATCCAACATAGTCGGACGCTTTGTCGCATCTTGCGGCCAATTGACGAATATGAAATACATCCGTCGACCTGAAGGCGAGCGGTTGTTGCTTTTTCGCGGCTTCGATCAGGAGTGTCGAGCGTCGAGAACAAGTGGAGCTTGTTGTTGCACTTTCAGATGTCGTTGTTGTCCTCCTTGTCGAAACGCTGTGCGCGTCTGGCGGGATGCGTCGCGCTGCTGCTGGGCATCAGTGGCCAGACATTGCGCGCGCAGGAGCCGACGCTTGTCGACGATCCGGAACTGCAACGCCGGCATGACGCGGCGTTTGCCGCCATGTTTGCCCGCCCGTCGGATGAGGCGTTGATCCGCAGCTATGCGGAGATTGCGACCCGGCTGGGAGATGTCGAGGCAGCGATCGGTGCTTATGAGCGACTTCTGTATGCTAACCCTGATTCGCCTGCGGCGCGGCGAGAACTCGGACGCCTGTATTTCCGGTTGACGGCATACCAGATGGCCCGCGGCTATTTCGGTAGCACGGACCCGGCAGGTGGGCTGGAGGGCGCGCGCAATGCGTTTCTCCTGTCGGAAATCGAGCGGCGCCTGCCGACGCCCGGTCTCAGCCTGTCGGTCGAAACCGGAGCGCGCTATCAGTCGAATGCCAATGCAGGTCCCAGCGCCTCTCTCATTCGTGCGCTCGGTTTTGATACGGCGCTGCCGGTGACGGCCTCGCGTCGACGTGACGGCAATGCCTATGGGCTGGTGTCGCTGGGCTATATCCACGATCTGGGAACACCGCGCGGCGATGTCGTCGAGGCACAGGTGACCGGCTTTTACGCGCGCCAGTTCGCACTGCAATCGCTGAACACCGGTCTTGTCGAGGCGAGTCTCGGGCCGCGCCTGATGCTTGGCAATGCCCTTCCGGGCTGGTCGATCAAGCCCTACGCGCTGGCCGGGTTCGTCACGCTGGGCGACAAACCCTATATCGCCCATGGAGGCGGTGGGGTAGTCGCTGCAATGCCGGTCGGCCATGTCCTGTTCGAGCCGGGGATAGAATGGCGCCGGCGGGCGTTCCGCGCGTCGGGGGATCAGCCGACTGCGACCGAGCAGACCGGCGCGCTCACGACCTCATGGCTGACGGCTTCAGGCTTCCTTGCGTCCTCGCTGCGCTGGACGGCGCGGGGATTTTACCAGAACAATGATGCGCGTGAGGCGTTCAACGCCTTTGCAGCGACCGGTGGGGACGTCGGCCTGATCTGGCAGGTCGAACCGCCGGTTCTCACGGAATTTGGATCGTGGAGCATCTTTTCGTTCGTCGGAATGACGCGAACCGCCTATGATGCCGCCAATCCCTCTGTCGATCCGGCTGTCCGTCGCAAGGACAGGGAATGGCGGGTCGGCACCAAGCTGAACCTGCCGCTCTGGACGAATGGCGGGCTCGGTTTGCTGGTGCAGTACACAACGACTCGGTCGAACCTGCCCAATTTCCGCATGCGGAACCTCGCAGTGACGGTCGGGCCGACCGTTCGGTTCTGAGGGAGCCAGCACCATGTTGAAGTCTGTTGCATCAGGCATGTTTCTGGCTCTGGCGGCGATGCCGGCTCCGGTGCACGCGCAGACCATCGGCCGGGCCGCCGCAGTTCAGCCCGACGCCCATACCCGCCTTGGCACCAGCGAGCGACGCATCCTCCGCGTCGGCAGTGACGTGGTCTATCGGCAGCGCATCGAGACATCGGCTACCGGTTCGGTCCAGGTTCTGTTCGTTGACAGGACAACCTTGAACATCGGCCCGAACAGCGAGCTGGTCATCGATGAGTTCGTGTTCGACCGCAACCGCAATGCAGGGCACATGGCCGCAACGCTGACGCGCGGCGTGCTGCGCTTTGTCGGAGGACAGACAAGCCATACCGGCGGTGCGACCATCCGCACGCCAGCGACGACGCTGGGCGTGCGTGGCGGTGTCGCGGTCGTGCGGCATGAAAAGGCCGGAGGGACGCGGGTCGTCAGCCATTTCGGCGCGATCACGGCCGCAACCTCCAGCGGGCAGGAAGTGCTCAACCGTGCCGGACTGGCGATGACCGTGGCAGGCGCAGGCCAGTCTGCCGGCGCGCCGAAGATGGCAAGCCGGGCAGAGCTTGATGCCGCAATTCCAGCCACGCGCAGTGCGAGGTCCGGCGGCGGCAAGGGGCGCGGCGGGGCTGGAGGAGGCGGCGCTCTGGGGGGGGGAGCCGCCGATAGTGCCGCGTCCGCAGCACGCGGCGGCGCCCAGCAGTCGCTCAGCACCTCATTGAAGTCCTTTGTTCCGCCAACGACCGGCGGTGGCGGGTCGGGCGGCAACAAGGGCGACACCGGTGGCAAGGGTAATGGCGGAAACGGTGGCAACGGTGGACATGGCGGCCACGGTTGGAATTGGAACAAGGGGCCGCGCGGCAATTCCGGTCGATAACGCGCGGGGGACTGTCGCTCGGGTTGCCTGAACGCGGTCAGCCCGTATTCTGGGCTTCATGATCGGCTTTTCATTGTCCCGGCACATCCCTGCATCCCTGTGGTCCTTGGGATGAGGACCGCCATTCTCTCCGATATCCACGCCAATCGCGAGGCGCTCGCCGCTTGCCTTGCCCACGCCCGGCGCGAGGGCGCGGAGCGGTACGTGTTTCTCGGCGATATGGTCGGCTACGGGGCAGACCCGGGCTGGTGTCTCGACACTGTGATGGCCTATTGCGCCGATGGCGCCATCGCGCTGCTCGGCAATCATGACGAGGCCGTCCTTGCCCAGTCTGTTGACATGAATTCCATGGCGCGTGCGGCGATTGACTGGACGCGAGGCCAGATCGACGACAGACATCGCGCGTTTCTGGCTTCGCGCATGCTCTCGCGGGAGGAGGGGGATGTTCTCTACGTTCATGCCAGCGCCGCGACGCCGCACGACTGGCCCTATATCGAAGGTCCGCGCGACGCAGCGCAATCGCTGTCCTTCACGACGCGCCGGATCACGGTCTGCGGCCATGTCCACGTGCCGCGGTATTTCTACACCGCGCAAGGGCAGCAGATCGAGGAATTCATCCCCACAGCCGGGTTTCCCCTGCCGCTGCTGCGCCAGCGCCGCTGGGTCATCGTGCTTGGTGCCGTGGGCCAGCCGCGCGACGGCAATCCGGCGGCGGCCTACGGCATGCTTGACACTGCGCAAGGACGGCTGACGCTCCACCGCGTTCCTTACGACATCGACAGTGCGGCGCGCAAAATCCGGCAGGCGGGTCTGCCCGATTTTCTCGCCGCGCGGCTCTTCGCCGGATCGTAAAGGGGGCAGGCATGCCGATGAGTCCGGCTCTTTTGCGCGATCTCGGCCCCGGGACGGTGCTGGATGGGTTCCGGCTCGACCGTCTCGTCCACAAGGGTGGCATGGCGCATATCTGGCAGGCGACAGCCCGCGATGGCGCCGCTTCGGTTGTTCTGAAAATACCGTTGGTGGGGGCCGGCGACGACGCCAGCGCCATCGTTGGCTTCGAGATGGAACAGATGATCATGCCGGCCTTGTCCGGGCCGCATGTCCCGACGTTTCTGGCGACCGGCGAAGAAGCACAACTGCCCTATCTGGCAATGGAGCGGATTGACGGCGAGACGCTGGAACAGATCGCACGTCACAGGCCGCCGGGAATCGATGACGTCGTTGGACTCGGAATCCGCATTGCCGAGGGATTGACCGATCTACACCGCCAGAACGTCATC
>CALCZO010000271.1 GCA_937903315.1 uncultured Alphaproteobacteria bacterium | reverse complement strand
TCCATCGCCGCGTGCTGCGCCTGTCCGCCGATGGCGACACGCTTTCGGGCGAGGATACGCTGGAGCCGGGCCGGACACGGCGCGGCGCCGATCCTGCCGGGGCCATGGTGCGCTTTCACCTGCATCCGGCCCTGTCTGTGCGGGCGGCGGATGATGGCTCGATTGTCCGGATCGACTGTCCCAATGGCGATCTCTGGCTGTTCGAGGCGGACGGCGTCGCCGCAAGCATCGAGGACAGTGTGTATTTCGGCGGCCTGTCGAGCCAGCGGCTGACGCGCCAGATCGTCGTGCCGCTGGCGTCGGCCGAGACGCCGCTGCGCTGGCGGCTGTTCCGCCTGCCGGCTGAAGACGCGGCCGGCAGCGCGTGATACCCACGAAAAACCGGTGACCATCGCCCATCGATGCATGGCCATCGCCGGGGGGAAGTGCTACGGGCGGCGCATCCCTCCCAACGCGAGTGCCGTCACGCCATGTCCTCCGATCTTCGTCCCCTCAAGCGCGCGCTTCTTTCCGTTTCCGACAAGGCCGGTCTGGTCGATCTCGGCAAGGCGCTCGAAGCGCGGTCGGTCGCGCTGGTCTCCACCGGCGGGACCCATCAGGCGCTGAAGGCGGCGGGCTGTGCGGTGACCGAAGTCGCCGATGTTACCGGCTTCCCCGAGATGATGGACGGACGCGTCAAGACGCTGCACCCCAAAGTGCATGGCGGGCTGCTCGCCCTGCGCGGCCATCCCGAACATGAGGCGGCGCTGCTCGCCCATGATATCGCGCCGATCGATCTTCTGATCGTCAATCTCTATCCGTTCGAAAAGACGGTGGCCGCCGGACGCCCTTACGACGACTGCATCGAGAACATCGATATCGGCGGGCCGGCGATGATCCGCGCTGCCGCCAAGAACCACGCCCATGTCGTCGTCATTGTCGATGTCGAGGACTATGCCGCGCTGCTGGCCGAACTCGACGCCAACGGCGGCGCGACCACGCTCGCCTTCCGGCAGGCGATGGCGGCCAAGGCCTATGCCCGTACGGCGGCCTATGACGCGGCGATCTCGACCTGGTTTGCCGGTGAACTGGGCAACCGCACGCCGACCTATTTTGCCGTCGGTGGCCGGCTGGCAGAGACGATGCGCTACGGCGAGAACCCGCATATGTCTGCCGGGTTCTACCGCTCGGGCGAGACCCGTTATGGCGTTGCCACCGCCCGCCAGGTGCAGGGCAAGTCACTGTCGTTCAACAACATCAACGACACCGATGCGGCCTTCGAACTGGTTGCCGAATTCGATCCTGCCCGGACGGCGGCGGTGGCGATCATCAAGCACATGAATCCCTGCGGCGTGGCCGAGGGCGCGACCCTGCTGGACGCCTATACCCGCGCGCTGCGCTGCGATCCGGTCTCGGCCTTCGGCGGCATCGTCGCGCTCAACCGCACGCTGGATGCCGAGGCAGCCAGAGCAATCGTCGAGATCTTCACCGAGGTCATCATCGCACCCGCGGCAACCGACGAGGCGATCGCGCTGGTCAAGGCCAAGAAGAACCTTCGCCTGCTGCTGACCGGCGGCCTGCCGGACCCGCGCGCGCCGGGCCGCGCCGTGCGTACGGTGGCCGGCGGCTTCCTGCTTCAGGACCGCGACAACGCGGTGGTCGACGATATGAACCTCAAGGTGGTGACCAGACGCGCGCCGACGGCGGCGGAACTGGCCGATCTCAGGTTTGCCTTCCGCATCGCCAAGCATGTGAAGTCCAACGCGATTGTCTATGCGAAGGACGGGGCGACCGTCGGTGTCGGTGCCGGCCAGATGAGCCGGGTCGACTCAGCCCGGATCGCGGCGTGGAAGGCCGAGGAAGCCTCGCGCGCCGCCGGCCTCTCCGAGAGCCTCGCCAAGGGCTCGGTGGTGGCGTCCGATGCGTTCTTCCCGTTTGCGGATGGCCTGTTGGCGGCGGCGGCGGCGGGGGCGACGGCGGTGATCCAGCCCGGCGGCTCGATGCGCGACAATGAGGTGATCGCCGCGGCCGACGAGGCGGGGCTGGCGATGGTCCTGACCGGGGTGCGCCATTTCCGCCATTGAGGCAGGCCGGCGGGATTCGCCCGGTCTATTGCCGCAGGGCGTTGTCGCGCAGCGCCTTGACCGGGCGCACCAGCGTTTCCATGATCGTGCGGCGTCCCGACAGGATGTCGACATCGGCGACCATGCCGGGCACGACCGGGCGGTCCGGGCCGAAATTGGAGCCTGACGCCTCGAGCCGGAGGCGGAAGTACGGCTGGCCCTTCTCGTCCTGCAACGCATCGGGCGAGACCTCGACGACCTTGCCCTTGAGCCCGCCATAGACCGAGAAGTCATAGGCGCTGATCTTGACCACGGCGTTCTGGCCCGGCCAGACCTCGGCGCGGTCTTTCGGCGCAATCCGCGCCTCGACGACGATCGAGGTATCGATCGGCACGATCTGGCCGAGCGGCTCGCCCGATTTGACCACGCCGCCGACGGTGGTGACGTTGAGCCGGTTGACGATGCCGGCAATCGGGGCGACGACCTCGGTGCGGCTTGACCGGTCCTGCATCGCGCGCACGGTCTCGTTCAGCTTGGCGATCTGCAACTCGGTATCGGCGCGTTCCTTTTCCGCCTCGGTGCGGAAGCGCAGCTGGGTTTCGGTCTTGCGCCGTTCGATTTCGGAACTCGCCGCCTCGGTCTTCGGAATGTTGTGCGTCAGGTCGGAAATCCGGCCCTCGATCTGTTGCAGAGTCCGTTCGTTTTCGAGCAGTTCGTTGGCCGAGACCGCACCGACGGCCACCAGCCGCCTGAGGCTGGTCACCCGCTTGAGCACGAGTTCACGCTCCCGCGAGGTGTTCGCCCAGCGCGATTTCAGTTCGGACAATTCGATCTGCTTCTGGCGGGCCTGATCCTCGAGGATGGCCAGTTGCTCGGCGATGGTTTTCTGGCGGGTCTCGAACAGACCGCGCTCACGCTCGAACAATCGGGCGAGGCTGGTGTGCACTTCCGAATCGGCATCGAACGCGGTTGCGTTGATCTCGGCATCGAGCCGTCGGATTCGCAGCGACTTGGCACGGATTTCCAGCTGGGCCTGCAACAGCTCGGCCTTCTGGAAACTGTTCTCGATCCTGAGCAGCGGCGTGCCCTTCTCGACCTTGTCGCCTTCCTTGACGAGAATTTCCTGAACGATCCCGCCCTCGAAGTGCTGCACGACCTGATTCTGCATCTGCGGAACGACGCGACCGTTGCCGCGCGTCACCTTGTCGAGTTCGGTAAAACTGGCCCAGACGAGGAATGCGGTGACGCCTGCGAATGCGGTCGAGACGAACATCCGTTGCGAGCGCGTGGCAATGCGGTCGCACTGGCGCGGATACGGCAGTTCGAACGGTTCTGGCGGGGGTGGTGCAGGGGGCGGTGCAGGAGATTCGCTCATGCGGCCATAGAACCACTGGATGGTTTACGGCTTGTTAAGCAAGGGGCGGGCACCATCGGGCATCACAGTCGGTAGTGTTGCGGCCTCCCGCCGCCATTCCGCATGTCGCCTCCGGAAGCCGCCCGATGACCGACGTCAAGTCCCTGTTCGATGACCTCAAGACGCGGTTCGAGCCCAAAGCCTACCGGCGCAGGGTCGACGCCGCCTCGCTCGTCGCTGTGGAGCCGGACAGTGCCCTTGAACCGGTAATGCCCGACTTGGACGCCATGGCAGAGGCGCCGGCTGCCCCGTTGCCCGCCGCTGATGCCGCCACAACCTGCGAGCCATCCGCCGCATCGGGTGCCGCACCGGCGGCGCAGCAGCCCGAACCGCTGCCTGTTCCCGCCACGCTCAGTGCGATGACCCAGTCGATCGAGCGGTTCGCCCGCGAACTCGAGGCGCGCGATACCGCCGAACGCAGCGGCGACTTTGCCGACGAACCGGCACTGCCGGCCAAGGCCGACACACCGGGCGGCACGCCACTGACCGGCGGCAATCTCATCGCCGATGTCCGGCGCATCGCCGCAGGGTGGTTCCGCAACGGCCGCCCGTCCGATTCCGTACACCGGGGCGCCGGCGATCTCGCCATGCCCGAGGAACTGGCCGAGGTCGCCGCCGATCGCGGGGTCAGCGTCAGCTATGCCGAAAAATCGGTCAAGGCGCTGGAAGACAAGGATTTCCCCTGCATCGCGCTTGATCGCGAGGGTGGCAGCCACATTCTTGTCGGCAAGCCCGATGCCGGCACCGTACTCAAGCAGGACGGTGACACGGTCGAATCCGTGCCGCTCGGCCGGCTCCAGTCGCTGCTCTCGGGCGTGATCTTCTTCGTCAAGCCAAAGCCCGCCCCGTCCGGAGCAGGCGACATCGCCGCCGTCGTCGCACCGCCTGCGCCGAAGGGCGGGTTCGCGGGCATCTTCACGACGGTCGCATCCGAGATGTTCGGCGCGCACAGGGGCATGCTCTGGCAGCTTGCGCTGGCAACCGTGCTGTCGAACCTGTTCATGTTCGCCATGCCGCTGTTTTCAATGGCGGTCTATGACCGGGTGGTGCCGCATCTGGCGTGGGAAACGCTGTGGGCGCTCTCGCTCGGTGTCTTCATCATCCTGGCGGCAGATTTTGCCATCCGCTATATCCGCATGAAGCTGATGGACTCGGTCGGCCTGTGCACGGCAAGCACCTTGCAGGGACGGATGTTCAGCCGCATCGTTCATGGCAAGATGCGCCACCTCCCGACCGCGCATGGCTCGGTCGCGACCGGCGTGCGCGAGGTCGAGGCGCTGTGTCACGTCGTGCCGGCGCTGATGGTCGCCGTCGCCATCGATGTGCCGTTCTTCCTGCTCGCCATGGCGCTGCTCTACGCCATCGGCGGCATGGTCGCGCTGACGCCGCTCGTCGGCGTGATGATCATGGTCGGCGTTCATGTGATCAGCCACATCGGCGAGGATGCGGCCAAGAAGCACTCGCGGTATGTCGGCAGCCAGACCAATGCGCTGATCGAGACGATGGGCGCGATGGAAACGGTCAAGACAACCGGGGCCGAGCGAATGCTGCTGCGCCGCTGGGAGCGGCTGGTCGACGCCTCCAGCTATGCCAGCCACCTCAACCGCCTGCAGGGTAATTTTGCCGGTCAGGCCTCCGTGGTGATCGCGCAGGCGGTGACCGTGCTGGCGATGATCATCGGCGTCTATGAAATCTCGACCGGCATGATGACCATCGGCGCGATGACCGCCGCCGTGCTGCTGATCGGGCGGATGATGACGCCGGTCAGTCAGCTGATGGCGCTGATCCACCGGGCGCACCAGCTGTCCTCCGCCGCCCAGTTGATGCACAACATCTTCGCCATGCCGCAGGAACAGGCAGGCGACACCACCGAGGCCCGCGAGGACGCTCCGGTCGAGGGCCATATCGCGCTGCGCAATGTCAGTTTCACCTATCCGGGCGAGCAGACGCCGTGCCTTCAGGACATCACGCTCGACATCCGGCCGGGCGAGAAGATTGGGCTGATCGGTCGGGTCGGTTCGGGCAAGAGCACGCTGCTGCGCCTGCTGACCCGCATCTACGAACCGGCCGAAGGCACGCTGATGATCGACGGCCAGGATGCGCGCCAGCTGTCTCCCCGTGCGATCCGGCGCAATCTCGGCTTCATGCGCCAGGACACGGTGCTGTTCGACGATACGCTCCAGGCCAACCTCTCGTTCGGTCTTGAGGTGATGGGCGCTGCCAATTTCGAGCGGGCGATCACCATCAGCGGCGTCAAGGAATTTGCCGCGCGCAACGCCGCCGGTTTCGGCATGCGGGTCGGTTCGCGCGGCGAACGGCTGTCGGGCGGCGAACGCCAGTCGGTTGCCCTTGCCCGCCTGCTCGCCGAGCACCCGCAGACCTATGTGCTCGATGAGCCGACATCGGCGATGGACAACGCGCTCGAGGCGCGCATCGTCCGCGATCTCAAGGACACGCTCGCCGATCGGACCCTGATCGTCGCCACCCACCGTGCACCGCTGCTTGGTCTGGTCGACCGGATCATCTGGATGGACGGCGGCCGTATCATCGCCGATGGCCCCAAGGCCGAAGTGCTGAAAAAACTCAGCCAGCCGGCGGCCTGAACCGGCGAATAAAGACAAATCTCGCGTCCTTACTGACCGTCAATTAACGATTTTTGCAGGCTCTGCGCGGTAAGACTGTGGGCAGACGTCCGCATCCGAGCGGTGTCTCGTCGCGTTTTGGGGATTGGTTCCGATGGCAGGTGGAGGCTCCAGCGAGGAAGAAAACTACTGGCCGGGTTACGTCGATGCGCTGACCACCATGACGATGGTTCTGACCTTCATCATGATGATCCTTGGCGTCGTCATCTTCTCCATGTCGCAGAACATCTCCAAGATCCTGATCGAGCAGGTTGCCGAAGCGGCCAAGATCGACATCAAGGGCGGCGGCACTCTCGATGAGATCCGCGAAAAGGTGATTGCGGCCATTAAGGCCCAGACCTCGCCGAAGTCGCAGGAAACGCCGGCCTCCGATCAGGCAACCCAGCACGCCCTGCGTGGCGAATCGTATGCCGCCCCCGCGCCTGCGACCCCGCATTCGGGCCGGACCAAGCTGCCGTCGCCCCAAAGCAGCACCACCAGCACCGAGGGCAATCTGGCCGGCAACACTGCTTCCGATCAGCCGCTGACCGATCCGCATGAGGAAATGAAGGTCTCGCCGCCGCCGTCTCCGAACCATATCGAGGCCGGCAAGACCGAACCGGACCGGCGGATTGAATCGACGACCAACACCGAGATTGCCAAGCGCGTGTCCGGTGCCAACACCAAGGGCGATGGCTCGATCCTGACGGTCTCGTTCGAAAAGCGGGTGGTGCAGCTCGATGAGCCGGCAACGGTCCAGTTCAAGGAAATCACGACCCGCTCGCCGGGCATCATGAAGGCCGAGAAGGTCGAGGTGCGCGGCTACGCCGACGTCACCGTCATGGGCGTGACCGACGCGCGGCGCATCGCCTACTATCGGGCCATGCTGATCCGCAAGGAACTGATGTCGATCGGCTTCAATCCCGAGCGCATTCTCGTCCGCATCGAGGACGGAACCTCGGCGGATGGCGACCTTGTCAAGGTTTTCGCCAAGTAGCCGGTAACTTTAACCGTTTGTTGCGAGACACCCTTTAGAGTCTCTTACCGGAGGGCTGCCGACGTGCGGGCGGCCATCGGGCAAAGGGTATCGTGGCATGCGTGAGTCCAGCATAAGGTCGGGAATCCGGACACAGATGATCCGCATGGGGGTCATCTATGCATTTCTCGCTGTCCTCGGCACATGGCAATGGCACTTCATTATCGAAGGCATCGGCCATAACGTCTACCTGAACGGGATGATCTTCGGGGTCTTCTTCTTCGGCTCGATCCTGGCCTTCCGCGACCTTCTCGAGATGACCAACGAGCGCCTGGCGTTCGAGGCGCTTCAGGAGACCTACTCTGACATCCAGCAGAACGCGGTCCGGTCCAAGGAAGATCCGTTCTGGCGTCACTACCGGTGTCTGGAAAAGGGCACGGTCTTCTACCATCCGCAGCTGTTCGGCCATCTCTACGATCTCATTCTGGAAGAACTGCATCGCACCAAGCAGATGCAGATTTCCGTCACCACCATGCAGAATCTGGTGTCGGCGATCGACCATTCGAACTCCCAGAAGCGGTCGCTGCTGCAGTATCTCAGCGGCCTGCTGGTCTTTCTCGGCCTTATCGGCACCTTTATCGGCCTGATGGAAATGGTTGCTTCGGTCGGCGGCATCATCGGCGGTCTTGCCAATGCCGATTCCGGTTCGGGCGACGCCATGAAGAACCTGCTGCGCGACCTCAAGGCACCGCTGACCGGTATGGCGACGGGCTTTGCCGCCTCGCTGTTCGGCCTGTTCACCTCGCTCGTGATCGGCCTTGTCAACCGGTTCGTCAATTCGGCGGCCCATGCGATCAAGGCTGAATTCGAAGCCTGGCTGGCGGGCATCGCCCAGATCGAGAACGAGAAGAATACGGGCAGCGATTCCGGCTCGGGCGCTGGCGCCGGGGCCGGTGGCGGTGGCTACAGCAACGCCGACGGCTCGCCGGTCCAGGACGCGACCTTCATGGCCGCGCCGGGCGTGGCGGCGATCATCACGGCGATGCGCTCGACCAACCACACCTTCGAGCGCACGGCCGATGCGGTCATGGCGCTGGCTGAACGCCGCAAGGAAGAGAACGACGCGCTGATGGCGACGCTGGCGCAGATGGAGCGCCTGACGGCCGAGCAGGACAGCATGCGCCGTGCGATCACCGCGCTCTCGACCATCCGCGATGACATCAACGGGCTGCGCCAGCTCGATTACGCCCAGGCCAACCGCATTGTCGAAGGCTTCGACAAGCTCGAATTCTCGCTGCAGGAAGCGCGCACCACGACCACCAAGGGGTTCGAGGCGATTGCGCTGCAGGAGATCGAATCGCTCAAGCAGGGCAAGCAGAACACCGAAATCGTGCTCTCGAAGATCGAGCAGATCAGCGATCAGGCCGTGCAGAGCCACCTCAGCACGGTCGACCGGCTCGAAACGCTGGCCCAGCTTCAGGGAAGCCTGACCCGGCTGCTCCAGAGCACCCAGGAGCAGACCGTCAACAAGGTCGAGGATCTGCAAAGCTCGCTGTCCGAGATGCATGCGCTGCATTCCGATCTCGTCCAGAACATCACGGCGACGCGCGGCGACATCACCAGCGGCATCCGCGAACTGATCCAGCGCCCCGATGTCTCGCCGCAGATCGAGCACATGTCGGTGTCGATGGATACGACGCTGGTCAAGAGCCTTGGCGAAATCTCGCAGGTGCTCAACACCGCGCTCGGAATCATGACCGCCAGCATGCGCGACATCGCCTCACGCCAGGCCGAGACCGCCAATGTGCTGACCGTGATGAGCGACACCAAGGAACTGACCACCGAAATCCGCATGCTTGGCCGGTCGATCGACAGCGGCCTGTCTGCGGGCTTTTCCGAAATGTCGCGGTCGTTCGAGTCGATCTTCCTGTCGTATTCGGATCTGCTGGCCAAGGTCGGTACCGGCGCCCAGAACGCCCAGCGCGCTCCGGGCGGTTCGATCGAGGCGGCCCACAACGCCGAGCGCGTTGCGGTGCCGATGGTCGATGCAACAGCCGAACGGCAGGCCAGCGACTCAAAAAAGCCGGTCAACGAAATGACCGTCAACCAGCGGCTGGAGCATATGCAGAAGCTGATGACCTCCGCCCAGGGCCGCCTGCCGGACCTGATGAAGAACGTTTCCTGAAGCGCCTGACGGAGGACCGGACATGCCAAAAATCGCACTTCCCAAGGCTATTACGAACTATTTCGACAATCTGTCGTTCCGCAAGAAAAACAAGACCGGCAGCCACATGCGCGCCCATTCGCGCCACGGCTGCGTGCTGATCGCCGAAATGGAGATCATCGAAAAGGGCTTCAAGATTGACGGGATGGTGATCGAACTGTCGCGCGGCGGTATCCGCTTCCGCGAGGCGACGAGTTATATTCTTGACCGGCGCGGCACCAAGGTCGAGGTCAGCGTCAGCGGCAACACCTATGCGGGCGTGATCCTGAACATCGATGCGCATGGCTACGGCATCAAGCTGAACGAGCTGATGCCGGAAGAAGAGCTCGACAAGATGGTGTCCGGCGCTGCCCCGAACCTGTCGTTCGGCGGCGCCCAGCACGGTACCGAGACCCAGCCGACCAACGACGCCGCCATGCCGCCGGCTGCGGGTGAACCCCAGCCTGCCGCACCGGGCGTCTGACGCTCAAACGGGCGGTGACCCGGTCTCGACCGGCTCGTAGGCGGTCAGCGCCACCGGCGCGCCGGCACGCGCCGGCAGAAGCGCACGGACACGCACGACCGCTGTCCGACTGTGCAGCGCCAGCGTCAGCACGTCGCCGATTTTAACACTCTTGGCCGGATCGAGGACGCGCTGGCCGTTGAGGCGGGCATAGCCCTCGCGGATGAACCCGGCGGCCTGACTGCGTGTCGGCTGAAGCCGCACATGCCACAGCCATTTGTCGAGGCGCTGACGGGTTTCACCTTCAGCGCGCTCCATCGGATCAGGACTTGCCTTCCATCTGCGCCTTTAGCGCCAGCAACTTGGCAAAGGGCGAATCGGGATCGACTGCCTTGTCGGCGCGCGGCTTGTCGGCCGGCGGGCTGCTCTGCCAGCTCCGCTCCGGGCGGTTGCGGTTGTCGCGATCACCCTCGGGCCGGCCTTTGCCGCCGCGAAACGGCTTGCGCTCGCCCTGTGGCCGATCGCCCTGCGGCCGCTCACCCGGCGGCCTGTCCCCGCGTGGCGTATCGCTGCGTGGCGGCCGGTTGCGGTCGCCCTCGCGGAACCGCGGCCGCTCCTGCTGTGGTCGATCTGTCCGGTCGTCGCGGCGCGGGCGGTCGCCCTCGCGCGGCGGGCGGGCGGCGGGG
>CALCZO010000270.1 GCA_937903315.1 uncultured Alphaproteobacteria bacterium | reverse complement strand
CCGCCATCGACACGATGATGGACGCGGCCTTTGCCTGGAAGGCCATCGACATCCTCGTCAACAACGCGGGGATGCAGCACACCGCCTCGATCGCCACCATGCCGACCGAGAAATGGCAGGCGATCATCGCACTCAACCTGTCGGCCTGCTTCTACACGATGCGCCGCGCCCTGCCGGCCATGGCTGCCAAAGGCTATGGCCGCGTCATCAACATCGCCTCGGTGCACGGCCTCGTCGCCTCGATCGAAAAAGCGCCGTATGTCGCCTCGAAGTTCGGCCTCGTCGGCATGACCAAGGTCGCCGCGCTTGAATATGCCGCCGCCGGCAGCCGCGAGACCGGCGGCGTCACGGTCAATGCCATCTGCCCCGGCTGGGTGGAAACCGCGCTGATCGAACCGCAGATCGCCGCCCGCGCCGCGAAATTCGGCGGCGACCGCGACAAGGGGATGCAGGACATGGTTGGCGAGAAGGAGCCGAGCCGCCGCATGGCCAAGCCCGAGGACATCGGCGCGCTGGCGCTGTTCCTGTGCTCACCCGCCGCCCACAACATCACCGGTACGGCGATGCCGGTCGACGGCGGCTGGTCGGCGCAATAACCTCGGCGGCCGGTCAGTCCCTGAGCGCGACCGGCGCCACCCTGGTCATCCGGGTGACGCCCTTGCGTACCGCGAAGATGCGCCCGTAGACGTCGCCCGCCAGATCCTGCCGGTAGCCCTGATAGCCGAGAATCGGCGACCATTCGCAGGCTTCGTCGTGCAGGATGTCGAAGTCGCGCGCCAGCGTGTCGCGCAGCATGTCCCGGTTCTTGCCGTTCTGGAATTCGAGCAGCACCAGCGAGGTCTTCGACAGGTCGAGATGGGCGAGCACTTCGCCCTCCCCGCCCTCGATGTCGATCTTGACGACATCGGCCGAGGGCAACGTCGTCGGGTCGACAACGGCAACCTCGTAGGTATGGACCTGATGGCCCTCGACGAACGTGTCCTTCGAATAGGCCGCCAGCGTCGATTCCCCGTCTCCCGCATAGCGCGACAGGAAGGTGGCTGTCTTGATCCCGCCGGGGAACAGCGCGGCATTGACGAGTGTGATGTCCTTGCGCCCGCCGGCGTTGGCGGTCAGCAGTTTGAACGTCTCGGGATGCGGCTCGAAACTGGTCACATGGCTGCCCGGCCAGCGCGCGCTCGCCCACAGCGCGAACGAGCCGACATTGGCCCCGATATCGAGGATATCCAGCCCCTTGCCGTCAAAATGTGCCTCGTACTCGCCTTCCAGCACATCCTTGATGGCATAGTGCATCGCTTCGGGCACATCCATCACCACGGGAACGCGCATCACATAACGGGGCATCCGGTCTCTCTCCCTGCCGGTCAGATCACGCCGGGACCGTATCCGGCAGGCCCGCCGCGACAAAGCGGTTTATGCGGCCGAAGCGGTGAAATGCGGTTCAGGCCTTGGTGAAGAAATCCGATCGCCGGTAACTGGCGGCCAGCCGCCGCAGCATGATGGCGATCGTGCCGGTAATCGGCACCGACAGCAGCACGCCGATGAAGCCGTAGAGTTTGCCCAGCGCGATCAGCCCGAACATCAGCGCCAGCGGATGCAGCCCGACATGACGGCCGACCAGCTGCGGGGTCAGGATGTTGCCTTCAAGGAACTGCCCCGCACCGATGATGACGCCGATCACCACCAGCATCTGCCAGTCAGGCCAGAACTGGGCGATGCCGAAGCCGAAGGCCAGCACCATGCACACCGCCGTGCCGAGATAGGGTATGAACGCCAGCACGCCGCTGATCACGCCGATGACGATGCCGTAGCGCAGCCCGATCGCCCACAGCGCGAGCGCATAGAACGTGCCGAGCGCGAGACAGACCATCGACTGGCCGCGGAAATAGCCGCCCAGCATCCGGTCGATCTCGCCCGTCAGCGTGAACACCGAATGGCGCAGGCTGACCGGAATCAGCCGTTGCAGGGCGCGCACCATCCGCTCCCAGTCGGCGAGGAAATAGAACACCGCGAACGGCACGATGATCAGGAATTCGAGGCTGGTCATCACCGCCTGCCCGGTCGAGCCGACGGTGGTCAGCGATTTGGTCAGCCAGTCGACCGCCGTCGACGCAAACTGCGAGAACGAGATCGAACTGGACGCATCGGCGAGGCTGATCCCGAACCGCGTTTCGATCGCCAGCCGCACCTTCTCGATCACCCCTTGCAGGGTCTGGATCATTGCCGGCAGTTCACGCAGGAAGCCGGCGGCCTGCGTCGCCAGATACGGGGTGATCCGGTAGAGAAGATAGCCAAGGCCGAAGAAGAACACGACGACCACCACGGCAATGGCCGTCAGCCGGCTCATCCCCAGCCGCCTGAGCCGCACGACCAGCGGATTGAGCACATAGGCCATGCCCAGCCCGACCAGAAACGGCGCCAGCGCCGAGGACAGCAGCAGCCAGCCGCCCGTCACGATCAGCGCGAGCGCTGCCCAGAACAGCATATCCTTGGTCTTGAACATCGGCCGGTCGGTGATCATGCCTCATGCATAGGCATTTTGCCGCCTCCCGCCAACTGCCTTGGCGCATCAACACCTCGTTAACCATTCAGGCGCAGCGTGCCTGAAGGCGGTGTCGACGGCTCTGTGCGGCGCATCGCCCGCAACGTCTTGCCGACAAGACAGGGGAGCGCCCGATGAGCACCGTGCAGCCGGCCTTGCCGCCCGAAGGCTATGCAATGACAACGGCCCAGATTCTCTACCGCATCCCCGACTTCCGCCACCGGGTCATGGAATATTTCTGGCGCGATTTCGATCTCGCGCCCGACTACCCGGAACTGAACCGGTTTCTCGAGACCTGGCAGAAGACCGGCCGATCCGCGCTGGTCGCCGTCACCATCACGCAGATTCAGGATCGCCCGGGTGCGGCAAATGGTCCGCTGTTCCTGTTGAACTGAAACGGGAAACACTGAACGCTTGCTGACGTGATGCTCGATTCGGCCCTCAAGCGCCGGATGGGCCTGGATCTGGATCAATCTGCCATGGCTCCCCTCAGCGGTCTGACCGTCCTTGATTTCTCGACGTTGCTGCCGGGACCTTTCGCCAGCCTGATGCTGGCCGAGGCGGGAGCGCGCGTCATCAAGATCGAACCGCCGCGCGGCGACGACATGCGCCGGTTCCCGCCGATGGTCGGCGACAATTCCGCTGCCTTCGCCGCACTCAACCACGGCAAGGAGTTCCTTTCGGTCGACCTCAAGGACCCCGGCGCGCTGGCCTTGCTCCGCCCGTATCTCGAGAGTGCCGACATCCTGCTCGAACAGTTCCGCCCCGGCGTCATGGCCCGGCTCGGGCTTGGGTATGAGGCGGTCAGCGCCATCAACCCGCGGCTCGTCTATTGCTCGATCACCGGCTATGGCCAGACCGGCCCGCGCGCCCATGAGGCGGGGCATGACCTCAATTACATCTCGCGCACCGGGATGCTGTCGCTGTCGACCGGCGGATCGGACCGGCCGACGATGCCGCCCCTGCTCGCCGCCGATATTGCCGGCGGTTCCTTTCCCGCCGTCATCAACATCCTGCTCGGCCTGCGCCAGCGCGATCTGACCGGCAAGGGCAGCTATATCGACGTTGCCATGGCCGATACGCCGGCCTCGTTCGCCTGGCATGCGGTGGCCACCCTGGCCGTTTCGGGCCGCTCCCCGCTCGACGGGCAGGAACTGTTCACCGGCGGCTCGCCCCGCTATCGCACGTATCCGACATCGGACAAGCGGCTCGTCGCCGTCGGCGCTCTCGAGGACAAGTTCTGGTTCGGCTTCTGCGAGGCGATCGGCGTGCCCGACCCCTTGCGCGTACCCAGCGCGCCGCCGAAGTTGGTGATCGATTTCATCGCCCAGATCATCGCCGCCAAACCGGCCCGCCACTGGAAAGCGGTGCTCGAACCGCTAGACATCTGTGTCTGCGTGGTGGCGACGCTGGAGGAAGCAACCGCCGATCTCCATTTCACCCTGCGCGGACTTTATGCGCGCAAGGCCACCCTGCCCGACGGCACCGAGGTGCCGCGAGCCTTCGTGCCGCTGGCCGATGGATACCGCCGCGACAGCGACAAGAGCGGGAAGTAAAGCGCCAGCCGGCCTGTAAGCCGGGTTCTGTATGGCCTGCACCGCAAGCGGCACAAACGTGGCGGCCATTCATCTGGGACGGCTGTTGCCAGCCGCCTCGTGCAACCAACC
>CALCZO010000269.1 GCA_937903315.1 uncultured Alphaproteobacteria bacterium | reverse complement strand
TGATCGTCAGCAGGATGTCGCCTGTGCGGCCTTCGGTTGATGCAGCCGGGCTTTCGTGATCCTGCACCGTCTCGCTCATCGGATGTCGTCTCCCGTCGCTTCCGGTAGGGCCGATGGCGGTACCGCGTCGGCGTGAATACAGGCAAAGGCATGATCATGGCCAGCTGCGATCATGGGTGGGATTTGCCGGGCACAGGCCTCTGTCGCCAGCGGGCAGCGCGTGCGGAAAACGCAGCCCGAAGGCGGCGACAGCGGCGAGGGGATATCGCCGGTCAGCAGCCTGCGGACGCGCGGTGCATCGGGATCCGGTCGCGGCGAGGCGGCGAGCAGCGCCTGCGTATAGGGGTGGCGGGGCGAGCGACAGACCTGCTCCGCCGGTCCGATTTCCATGACCCGGCCGAGATAGAGCACGATGATGCGGTCGCACATCAGCTCGACCACATCGAGGTCGTGGCTGATGAACAGCATGGAAAGGCCGAAGCGGCGCCGCAGGTCCTGCAATAGGTTCAGGACCTGCGCCTGAACCGAGACATCAAGCGCCGAGACAGGTTCGTCGGCGATGATCAGGTCCGGTTCGACCGCCAGCGCCCGGGCAATGCCGATGCGCTGGCGCTGGCCACCGGAAAACTCGTGCGGGAACCGGTCGGCGTGGGCGGCTTCGAGGCCAACTGTCTCCAGCAGTGTGGCAAGGCGGGCACGCCGCGCCTTGCCGGGGGCGAGACCGTGCGCATCCAGCGCCTCGCCGATGATGTCGCGGACCCGCAGCCGCGGATTGAGGCTGGCATAGGGATCCTGAAACACCATCTGCATCCGGCGGCGCAAGGGCCGCATCTGGCGTTGGCTGATGCGCGCGATGGGCAGGCCATCGAACGCGATGTCGCCCTCCGAGGGATCGAGCGCGCGCAGGATCAGCCGCCCGATCGTGCTCTTGCCGGAGCCCGATTCGCCGACAAGCCCGAGCACTTCGCCGCGACGCACCTCGAAGCTGACGTCTTCGACGGCGTGGACGAGCGCTGGCGGTTGACCAAAACGCTTGCAGAGGTTGTGAACGCTGACCAGCGGCGGGGTCATGCCAGCGCCTCCCATCTGCGGCACCGGCTGACATGGCCCTCGCCGATCTCCCTCAGGTCGGGCAGGGCGGCCTCGCACGCGTCGTCCCGAAACGCACAACGCGGCGCAAAGCGGCACCCCGGCGCGGCAAACGCTGTCGCCACCGAGCCGGGGATCGCGCGGATCAGGCGTCTGCCATCGGCCGCGCGCGCGGCGCGGGCGGGCAGGCAATCGATCAGGGCTTGGGAATAGGGATGGCGCGGCGCGCGGAACAGCGTGCGGACGTCGGTGCGCTCGACCATCTCACCGGCATACATGACGCTCACCGTATCGGCCACCTCGGCAACAACGCCAAGGTTGTGGGTGATGAACAACACGCCCATGCCATGGGTCTTGCGCAACTGATCGATCAACGCGAGGATCTGCGCCTGAATCGTCACATCGAGCGCGGTCGTCGGCTCATCCGCGATCAACAGGCGCGGGTTGCAGGACATCGCCAGGGCGATCATCACGCGCTGACGCATACCGCCGGACATCTGATGCGGGTAGTCATGCGCGCGGCGCCGGGCATCCGGAATCTCGACAAGTCCGAGCATGTCCTCCGCCCGGCGCCAGGCAGCAGCAGCATCGAGCCGCATGTGCAGGCGCACCTGCTCGGCAATCTGTTCACCGACGCTCAGCACCGGATTGAGCGAGGTCATCGGCTCCTGGAAGATCATCGCGATCTCGCTGCCGCGATAGGCGCGCATCGCGGAGGCGGGCGTCCTGGCAAGATCTACGGTCACGCCCGATTTGCCGGTATAGGCGACCGACCCTGCGGCAACGCCCCCCGAGGGGCGCGGCAGAAGCCCGATCACGGCAAGACTGGTCACCGATTTGCCGGACCCCGATTCCCCGACAAGAGCCGTGACGCGGCCGGCGAACACATCGAGGTCGACCCCGCGAACGGGCGTGACCTCGCCGGCTTCGGTCCTGAACCGGACGTCCAGCCCGCGAATGGCGAGCACATGGGCTGGATGGATGCCGCTCACAGCGCTTTCCTCAGCTTCGGGTCGAGCATGTCGCGCAACCCGTCACCCAGCAGTTGCAGGCTGAGCGCCGACAGCACGATCGCCAGTCCGGGGAACAGCACGACCCAGATCGCACGGTCGGCAAACTGTTGTCCCGAGGCGATCATGGTGCCCCAGGTCGGCGTTTCGGGCGGCACGCCCGCGCCGAGGAACGACAGGCCCGCTTCAGCCAGAATGGCGTAGGCGAAGATGAAGGTCGCCTGCACCAGAATGGGCGAGGCGACGTTGAGCAGGATATGCCGCGTGAGGATCTGCCAGGTCGAGACGCCGAGGGTGCGGGCCGCCTCCACGAAAGGCAGTTCACGCACCACCAGCGTCGACCCCCGCACGACGCGCACGACGCGCGGCGTGTAGACGATGGCGAGGGCCAGCACCACGTTGCCGGCCGAAGCGCCGAGCACTGCCACGAGAAAGATCGCCAGCAGGATGTCAGGCAGGGACATCATCGCATCGACGCCGCGCATGATGAGGGCATCGAGCGAGCGGAAGTATCCGGCGACGAGCCCCAGCGTCGTGCCCGCCAGCATCGAGGTGACCACGACCGCCATGCCGATTCCCAATGAGGCGCGGCCGCCATGGATGATGCGCGAGAGCACATCACGCCCGAATTCGTCCGTGCCGAACCAGTGGAGCGTGCTCGGTGGCTTCAGGCGGTTGATGACGCGCATTCCGGTCGGCGAATAGGGCGCGACCAGCGGCGCGAGGATCGCCAACAGGATGATCAGCGCCAGAACGACGAAGGCGAACAGCACCAGTCTGCGCCGGAACAGCCGCCGAAGGAAAAGGGAAGCGGAGATCGGGTTCACGCGCGCACCTCGTCAGGTCTTCACGCGTGGGTCGACCAACGTGTAGATCACGTCGATGGCGAAATTGATCATGACATAGATGCCGGCAATCACGATCAGCGCCCCCTGAATGACAGGATAATCGCGACGCAGGACGGCCGAGACGACGAGATTGCCGATACCGGGCAGGCCGAACACTGTCTCGGTGATGATGGCGCCGCCCACGAGCAGGGCAGCGGTCAGGCCGACGACGGTGATGATGGGGACCAGCGCATTGCCAAGTGCATGGCGCAGGACGATCCGGCTCTCGGACAGTCCCTTGGCGCGCGCCGTCCTCACGAAATCCTCGCTCAGCACATCGAGCATGCTTGCACGCGTGAACCGCGTGATGAGCGCCGAGTTGACGATGCCCAGCACGGTGGCCGGCAGGATCAGGTGGTAGAGCCGCTGGGCGAGCGGCGCGCCGGGATCGCCATAGCCGGCGACCGGGAACCAGCCGAGAGTGACCGAGAAAAACTGGATGAACAGGAGGCCCAGCCAGAAGCTGGGAATGCTGGCGGCGAGCATCGCCCCGGCGCTGACGGCCTGATCAGAGCGCCCCCCGCGCCAGACTGCGGAGATGATGCCGGCCGGGATGCCGATCAGCGAGGCGATCAGAATGGAAAACAGCGCGAGAAAGAAGGTCGGTTCGGCGCGCTCGCCGATCGCGGTCAGAACCGGACGCTGGAGAAAGATCGACTGTCCGAGATTTCCGGCAATCACTTCCTTCAGCCAAAGACCATACTGCACGAGCAAGGGCTGATCGAGGCCATAGGTCTTTCGAAGCTGTTCGATGTCGGCCTGCGTCGCCTGATCGCCAAGCATCAGCGCCGCCGGGTCGCCCGGCGCAAGACGCGTCAGGAAAAACACCATGGTGGCGACGAGGAACATGACCGTGATCATGCCGCCGAGCTTGCGCGCAAGGGTGGTCAGCATCGCGGGAACCGGCCTTCCGGGACAGGGGAGCAACGGAGGGCTGAGGCGGATGTGCCTCAGCCCTCGCTTGCCTTACAGGCCGACGTTCCAGAATGCCGGCATCGGCATCGGCGTGAACCCGGTCATTTTCGCCGAACTGGCGCTCAGGGCGGCAAATTCGCCGGCGCGGATGTAGGGCACCTCATCGTAGATGACCTCCTGCACCTTCCCCCAGAGCGCGCCGCGCTTGACCGGATCGCTTTCTGAATTGAAGGCGGCAAGCGCTGCGGTCTTGGCTGGCGAATCCCACCAGCCGGGCGCTCCCGAGCCGAGTTGCGGCGGGGAGAGCATCGGCTCGGGGTAAAATCCCGAATGCGTGATGTAGACATCGTAGACCGCCGGGTCGGCGCGACGCTGGACGAGCGTGGCCCAATCGACGACATCGAGCTGGACCTTGAAACCGGCAGCCTTCAGGTTCTCGGCCATGACGAGCGCCATGCGATGATGGAACTCGTATTGCTTGGAATTGAGAATGCGGATCGGCGCGCCGTCATATTTGGCGTCAGCCAGCAGCTTCTTGGCAGCCGCAGTGTCGGCCTTGTCGTAGACCTTGTCCCCCGCGGCCGAGTGGAACGGCGAGGCTTTCGGGAAATGGGCGGCCGTTGCCTTGAAGAACTTGTCGTCGCCGAAGGCGGCGAGCAGCATTTCCGTGTTGCTCAGGGCGAGCTGATAGGCCTGGCGCACACGTTTGTCGGCAAACGGTCCCTGCTTGGTATTGAGAACGAAGTAGGGGAAGCCATAGGGCATCACCAGAACCGGCTTGACCGAGGCGGTCGCCGCAATGCGCTTGTAGCTTTCCACCGGAATCTGGTCGGCAAAGTGATACTGCCCGGCGATGACGCCCTCGACGCGGGTATTGGCGTTGGGAACCGGAATGAACCTCAGCTCGCCGATCTTGGCTTCGCGCTTGCCGGCATAGCCGCTCGGCGCCTCGCTGCGCGCGCTGTAGCCATCGAAGCGGGTCAGCACCACGAACTGGTCCGGCTTGCGTTCCTGGAACTTGTAGGGGCCCGTGCCGACGAACGAGACGAGCGGCGTGGCGATCGACTCCTTGGCCATGATCGCCGCATAGCCCGACGGCAGCGCCATGTGCGTAGCGAAAGCCGGCACGGGTGCCTTGAGCGTGATGGCAAGGCCGTGGCTTCCGCGGGCTTCCATCGTCACGACATTGGCATTGATCGACTTGCCGCGCGGCGTCATCTCGAACCAGCGCTTGAGCGATGCGATCACGTCCTCGACATCAAGCTCACGTCCCGAATGCAGCTTGACGCCCTTGCGGATCTCGATCTCGTACCCGAGGCCGTTGTTGCTGATCTTCGGCATATCCACCGCCAGCATCGGCTTGGCGTTGAGGTCTGCGTCGAAGGTGTAGAGCGATTCATAGACATGCATCATGATGAGCGACGGCAGATCCGCCGTCGACGCCATGGGATCAAGCGTCTGCGGTTCGCCGATCATGGCAAGGTTGGCGCTGGCAGCGCCCTGCGCCTGCGCAAAACCGCCGAACGGCAGCACCGAAAGGGCCCCCGCAGCGCCAAGCATGCGCGCCAGATCGCGGCGGGACCAGCCCTTGGCCGCCAGGTCGGAATGTAAGGTCTGCTTTCCAGTCATGATCTGCCTCCCGTTGCGGCTCAGATAGCGAGCCGGCTGCCGAACAGTAACTTTATTTCACAATTGAGGTCTGTCAAGGCACAGTTTGGAGTCTGTGCGGCGCCTGATGGATGAAAATCGTTCGCAAATGCATCAAAAAGGATGCAATAATTGTGCGATGCAAAATGCCTTGTGCCCCAAGATGTAACTTCGTTTCCTTTGCAGTTGCGTTTCCAGTCCGGCGCAGTATCCTGCCGACTGACATTCGTGAGCGAGTATGGAGGCCCGGGTGACGTTTGACCTGATAGTGCGCGGGGGACGCGTGATCGATCCGTCGCAGTCTCTGGACAAGCCCGTCGATGTGGCCTTCTCCGGGGGCAAGGTTGCGGCTGTCGGCAAGGACCTCGGCGACGAGGCCAGAGCGATCGTCGATGCAACCGGCTGCATTGTGACGCCCGGACTGATCGATCTGCATACCCATGTCTACGACGGCGGCACATCGCTCGGTGTTGATCCGGTCGGGTTGTTCCAGCGCGGTGCCGTGACCACTCTGGTCGATACCGGCAGCGCTGGGCCGGGCAATTTTCCCGGCTTCCGCGATCATGTCATCGCGCGCAGTCCGGTGCGGATCATCGCCTATCTCAACATCTCGTTTGCCGGAATTTACGGCTTTTCCAAACGCGTGATGGTTGGAGAGTCGGGCGATTTGCGGCTGATGGCGCCGATCGAGACGGTCGAGACGGTCAAGGCCAACCGCGATACGATCTGCGGCATCAAGGTGCGTGTGGGCAAGAACGCCAGCGGTTTCTCCGGCCTGGTGCCGTTGCAGATCGGCCTTCAGGCTGCTGAGGCGGCGGGTGTGCCGGTCATGGTGCATATCGACGAGCCCCCGCCGTTGCTCAGTGAGGTGCTGGCGCTGATGCGCAAGGGGGATGTGCTGACCCATTGCTTCCGCGCCTTTCCGAACACCCCGGTCACGGCGGACGGGGCGGTGCATGACTATGTGCTCGATGCGCGGCGGCGCGGCGTCATCTTCGATATCGGCCACGGCATGGGGTCGTTCTCGTTCGATGTTGCCCGAACGATGCTGGCGAACGGCTTCCAGCCCGATTGCATCTCCTCGGATGTTCACGCCTTGTGCATTGAAGGCCCGGCATTCGACCTGCTCACCACCCTGTCGAAATTCCTGTCGATCGGCATGCCGTTGACGGATGTCATCCGGGCAGCAACGGCCGCGCCGGCGGCGGCCATCGGCCGGCCCGATCTCGGCACCTTCAAGCCCGGGTCAGCGGGCGACGCGTCGATCCTACGGCATGAAACCGGCGCCTTCGATTTCATCGATTCCGTCGGCCAACGTCTGATCGGCAAGGAGCGTCTTGCGCCGGCCGGGGTTGTTCTTGCCGGGGCGCATACGGCCATCCCCGGCTGACAGAGACGCGCTCTGGCGTGAAGACGCGGGTGCGCAATGTCTGCGCCGGCGCATCCGGACACCAGATTGTCCAGTCTCTGACAGTGGCTCTCAGCGCGGAAAGGTCAGTTTGAAAACGCCCGATGCGCGGGCGAGCATGACGCCCTCGTCATCGCGCACCTCGCCTTCGCAGAAGACAAGGCTGCCTCCAGCGCGCAGCACGCGCCCTTCAGCAACCAGAGTTCCTTCGCCCGCCGCGAGAAACGCGACATGGAGATCGACGGTTATGAAGGACTCCGCTCCCGCAACTGCATCGCGTGCCGCGCACCCCAGTGCGATATCAAGCATGGTCATGAGCAATCCGCCATGCGCTTTGCCCCGTGTGTTGGTGACCACGGGGGCCGTTTGAGCGGTGACCCTGATCACCCCTGACGCTGACTCAAGGAATGTGATGCCGCAGTGTGCCATAAAGGGGATTGTGCGCATGACCTCCTCCATTGCCCTTCTGCCGGACGATGCCGCAATCGCCACAGTATCATCGCCGGCAATTGGATGCTCATGCTGCTGGCGTATAGCGACCGATACCGTGAAGCGATCTTCACACGGTCCTGCTGTGGTCACTACGTTGATGTCCGACGTGAAGAACGCTGGTGCTTCGGTCTGGTTGCAAGCGTCCAGGCGCCGACCGGCACAATTGGCGTTATCGAACAGGCTGCGCCAGAGGAGTGTTCTACGTGAAAACTGCCATCCACTCACCCGATCTCGTGCCGGTGCTGCAGCCATACCCGGTTGCCGTCAAGCATGATGGGCTTGTCTTCATCTCTGGCGTCCGTCCGGGCACGACGAGCGCGCGCAAGCATGCCTTCGACGACCTGCCGGAAACATGCAGGTCGCGCAGGCAGGGGTTCGGGCTGCCCGATCGGGTCGAAGGCGCGGTATCTGCCGACTCGTGGAGCGTTCATACTGCGCTCGATACCGTGCTTGCCGTCTCCGGAACACGCGATGACCAGATTCTGCGCCAGCATGTGTGGCAGCGGGACAAGCGGTTTTTCCCCTGCTACGAGCGCGTTCGTGCCGTGTTCCAGCCCAGACCATCGCCAAGCAGCGGGCTGGGCGTCGCGGATGTCGTCGGCGGCGCGCGGGACTGGATCGGCATTGATGCGATCGCGGTTGTTCCGGGCGAGAATCCGGACAGGCCGGAGCGCAAGGTGACCTCGGAGGTCTATGATCCGCGTCTCCCCTCCGCCTCGCATTACTCGCAGTCCGTGACGTCTGGCGATCTGTTGTTCACCGCCGGCCACATCCCGATCAAGACCGCAGAAGCCGGCAAGCCGGTGGTGCAGGGCTTTGACGACGTGCCGGAAGAAGGGCGGTTTCTTGCGACCGGTCGCAGCCATCCCGACAGTCGTGATGGGCCCATCGCGGCTCAGACCTGGTTCGTTTATGCTGAACTGCGCAAGTTGCTGGCAGCCAGCGGCATGGCCATGGACGACGTCATTCTCTCGACGGTCTATCTGGCAGACCTGCGCGATTTTCCGGTCTTTCATCGGGTCCATCAGCATTTCTTTCCCGACCAGACGGCGGCCCTGGCGGTAACGGGCTTCGATGAGGTTGGCCATCGCGGCTGCCGGATCGAGATTGAATTGACGGCAGCCAGAAATGCCGCCCCGCGTCGCAAACTGGTCGCGTGGAATTTGCCTGCACCTTTTGCGGCGCCAGCTGCGGTGCACATTGGCTCACTGCTCTTCTATTCCGGCATGGTCGGGCTGGATATCGCCGGGAATCTTGTCTCGGGTGCCGCTGATATCCCGGCCGAAGGACGGGCATTGGTTGCGCGCCTTGAAAGTGTCGAGACGCGGCGTGGCTTTGCCGCTCAGACATGGGCCTGTTTTGCGCGACTGTCCGAAGCCGCAGAGCGCGCCGGATCGGATTTGAAAAAGCTCCTCAAGATGACCGTGTACCTGCGTTCGGCCGAGGATCTTGTCGTGTTTGAGGCCGTCCGGCGCGTATTCCTTGCTGATGCCGATCTTCCGGCTTTTGAATGCGTTGCCGTCCTGGGGCCTGGGCCGGTGGCAGAAGCAGAAGTTCAGATCGAAGCCATCGGCGCGGCGTGATGTCATGATCGGTACGGAAAACCTTGGTTCCGCAATCTCCGGGCCGATGCAGGGCTTCAGGGTCGATCATCTTGGCGTGGTGGTTGCGGATCTCGATCGCGCGGCCAGTTTCTACCGCACGGTCCTCGGCTGTCCGGTCGGTGCGCCTGTTGTGCCGCCCGGGCAGGGAATTGCCGTGGTGTTTGTGGCCTTTGCGAACACGCGGGTCGAACTCATAGCGCCGACCTGCACTGTCTCACCGTTGCCGGACCTGCTCGAGGATCAGACGGTCAATGACTTCCTGCGCCGGGCGCCTTTAGGTGGCCTGCATCATGTCTGCTACGAGGTCGACGACCTTGATGCCGTCATGCGACGCCTTGCACTGGCAGGAGCCCGCATTCTCGGCAAAGGGCAGCCGATCATCGGCGCAAGCGGCAAACCGATCATATTCCTCGATCCGAAGTCAGCCGAGGGAACCTTGATCGAACTGAAGCAGGCCGCCTGAACCGCCGCCTTGTCGCCATGTCTCCGGCAACGGAGGAACCGGAAGCTCTACATGCCATGAAACCCGTTGTTGTCGCAGTTGCCATCACCGGCTCGCTTCCACGCAAGGCAGACAATCCGGCGGTGCCGATTTCGCCCGATGAACAGATCCGGTCAACGGCTGAAGCCTATGAGGCCGGCGCAACGCTCGTTCATATCCATGTCCGGAATGACGACGAAACGCCGTCCTCGTCACCGGAACGCTTCGCGATCGTTCAGGCCGGGGTGCAGCAAACGTGTCCCGGCATGATTGTCCAGTTCTCGACCGGCGGGCGCGGACGCGATCCCTCGCAGCGCGGATCGTCGTTGCACTTGAGGCCGGATATGGCATCGCTCTCAACCGGCTCTGTCAACTTTCCCTCGATTGTATACGAAAACCACGTTGTGTTGGTCGATGAGCTTGCGGGGCAGATGAAGACGCACGGCGTACTGCCGGAGATCGAGATTTTCGATCTGTCACACCTTCATGGTGCTCGCCGACTTGCCGATCAGGGCCTGCTGAGCGAGCGTCCTCATATCCAGTTCGTCCTTGGCGTGAAGAATGCAATGCCTGCTGAGGAGCGCCTGCTCGATCTGATGCTCGGCGAAATGCGTCATGTTTTCCCGAGCGCCACATGGAGCGCCTGTGGCATTGGCGCAAACCAGTCTCGCGTGATGCAATGGGCGCTGGTGCGCGGTGCAGACGGTATACGGACCGGGCTTGAGGATAACATCCGTCTCACGAGCGTCCGGCTTGCGGCTTCGAATGCCGAGCTTGTCAGTATCGCGGTTGATGAGATCGTCAGGTCAGGCCGCGAACCGGCAACTCCTGCTCAGGCGCGTAAGGCGCTTGGATTGGCAGTTTAATGGAGACAAAGTTCGGGTGATTGGAAATATGTCGACTCAATGTTTCGTTGTAATAATGACATAAAAGGCAATAAAAGCGTTTTTGTTTTTCAGATTTAAATTTGAAAAAGAAATTTTTATTCCCATAAATATTACATATATTAGATTGTATATATGAATATAATATAAGTTAT
>CALCZO010000268.1 GCA_937903315.1 uncultured Alphaproteobacteria bacterium | reverse complement strand
GGCAGGGCTGGACTGCGGACGGCGCGCTGGCCTTTGCCACCCCCGCCGGGCCGGTCGCCCTCCGCCCGCGCGCCACCCTGCTGGCGCTCGGCGGTGCAAGCTGGCCGCGTCTGGGCGCCGATGGCGGCTGGGTGCCGCTGCTCGCCGCGCAAGGGGTCACCGTCGTGCCGCTGATGCCGTCGAATGTCGGCGTCCTCTGCCCTTGGTCGCCGGCGCTGCGCGAGCGGTTCCATGGCGCGCCGCTCAAGGGCTGCGCCTTTGCCGTCGGCGGCAGCCGCAGCCGCGCCGAAGCGGTGATCACACGGGAAGGGCTGGAAGGCGGCGCGATCTATGCCCTTTCGGCCGCCCTGCGCGCCGCGCTGGCCGATGGCCCGACCCGCCTTGCGGTCGATCTCAAGCCCGATGTCGCCGTCGATGCGCTCGCCCGCCGCCTTGCCGCCGGCAAGCCGGGCGACAGCCTCGCCAATCTGCTGCGCAAGAAGGCCGGCCTTTCCCCCGCCGCCATCGCCCTGCTGCGCGAGGCCGGCCCCTCCCCGCTGCCGCGTGCGCCGGACGCCCTCGCCGCCGCGCTCAAGGCGCTGTCCGTGCCGGTCACCGGACTTGGCGGGATCGATCGCGCCATTTCCACCGCCGGCGGCATCGCGCTGTCCGGCCTCGACGCCGGGTTCCAGCTTCGTGCCCTGCCCGGCATCTATGCGGCGGGCGAGATGCTCGACATCGACGCCCCGACCGGCGGCTATCTGCTCCAGTCCGCGTTCTCGACCGGCATGGCCGCTGCAACGGCCATCCGCCGCGCGCTAACCGGCATTTAAGCCTGTTTGCCTTTGCGGCAGGGCCATTAGCGCCTTGGTGAGATGTCGCCGTCATCCTGCGTTGGAGGATGGGAGACGTCATGACCGCCGCTTTCGGCACCAGACCTGCAACCGCGACCGCCGCCACCGGCCCGCTGGCGCGCCTTGCCGCGCTGCTTGCCGGCCATGGCAGCGCGCTGGCGGCGCTCGGCGTCCGCGTCGCGGCGGCTGCGCTCGGTTATGGCATGCAGATCGTGCTCGCCCGCCTGCTCGGCGCCGCGGAATACGGTGCCTTCGCCTATGCGTGGGCGTGGCTGGCGATCGCCGGCTTTTCCGCCACTTTCGGCCTTGGCCAGACCGCCGTGCGTTGGCTTGCCCACTACCACGAGACCGGTGATCGCGCGCGTGAACGCGGCTTTGTCCGCTGGAGCATCGCCACAGTCACGTTCGGCGCTGCGCTGCTCGCTGCTGCCGGCTATGCCGCGCTTTCCGCATGGCCCGGCCTTGTCGCGCCGGCCTATCGCGCCCCGATGCTGCTGATGCTCGCCGCCGTGCCGCTGTTTGCCCTCGGCGATCTGGCCGAAGGGTTTGCCCGCTCGCGCGGTCGCACGGTGCTGGCGCTGGTGCCGCCCTATCTGGTCCGCCCCGCGCTGCTGGTGGCCAGCCTGCCGCTGATGCTGGCGGCCGGCGTTCCGCTGACCGCGACCACGGCGATGACCGCCGCCGTCATCGCCACGGCGCTGACCGCCATCGGCCAGCTGGCGCTGACCCGCCGCGCGATCCTTGCGGACGCAGCCGACGCAACTCCCGCCTATCGCCCCCGGCTGTGGCTGGCGTCGTCGCTGCCTGTGCTGGTGTCCGATATCGCCCAGTTGCTGCGCCAGAATGCCGACCTGATCGTGCTCGCAACCGTCGTGCCCCCGGACCGCATCGCGCTCTACTTTGCCGCCACCCGCGTCGCCAGCCTGCTCGGCCTCGTCGAGTTTGCTGTCGGCGCCGCCGCCGGCCACCGCTTTGCCCGCGTCGCGCCGGATGCCGATCCCGCGACGCTGGCGGCAGTCGTGCGCCAGTCGGTCCATCTCACCTTCTGGCCGACGCTGCTGGCTGCGCTCGCGCTTGCCGCGCTGGCCCCGCTGGTGCTGACGCTGTTCGGCCCGGCCTATGCCGCCGGCTCCACGCTCGTCACGGTGCTGGCCGCTGGCTATGTCGCCCGCGCCGCCATCGGTCCGGCGGAGGACCTGCTGATCATGCGCGGCCATTCCGGCGCGGCGCTCGGCGCCCAGATCGGCGGGCTGGCGACCGCCATCGCGCTCGGCCTCGTGCTGATCCCGGTCATCGGCGCGATGGGCGCGGCGCTGACCGCCGCAGGCGCCCTGTTCGTCACCACCGCGCTGCTGGCGCTTGCCTGCCGCCGCGTGACCGGCTTCTGGCCGCTGCCCCTGCCCTATTCTGCCCAACGGGAAATGACCCCATGACCCACATGGCCTATCAGCACCACTGGGACTACCACCCCGGCACCCGTTACGTAACGGAATGGACGACCACCGCCCGGCTGCTCAAGCGCATTGACGCCTGGCGCGGCCTGATCGGCCGGACGATCGAGCCCAATCCGTTCTACGAGCCCGAATTCCTCGTCAGTTCCGCCCGCCATCTGGAAGGGCGCGACATCCGCTGCCTCGCCGTGTTCCGCGACGGCGCACAGGATGCTCCGATGATCGGCCTGTTCCCGATCCAGCATGCCAGCATGCTGAAAGGCGCCCTGCTGCCGGCGATCGAGTTCTACCGCAACGCTTACGTCTGCCTGACGACACCGCTGATCGATCGCTCTGATCCTGACGGAATCTGGGGCGCGTTCTTCGACAGTTTCCGCACCTCGCCCGAACTGCCCGGCACGCTGCTGACCCATCTGCTGCCGGCAAGACGGCCAGCGGCCGAAGCGCTGATGCGCACGATTGCCGAACGCGCGCTTCCGATGGCCGAATTCGACCGGTTCGCGCGCCCCGCCGTCGAAAATCTGACCGATTACAACAGCTACGCCGCCGCCTTCGGCACCAAGCGGCTGAAGGACATCCGCCGCCGCGCCCGCCGCCTCGCCGAACGCGGCACGGTGGCGATGCGGACCGTCTCCGATCCGGTCGAGAAACTGACTGTCCTCGATGATTTCCTGCGCATCGAGGCGTCGGGCTGGAAAGCCAAGGCCGGCACCGCGCTGGCCTGCAAGCCCGAAACGCGCGCCTTCGCCGAGGAAATCTTCATGCAGCCGTCATGCGAAATCGATGTGCTAACGCTCGACGGCACGACGATTGCCGCGGTCGCCAACATCGTCCGCGATGGCGTGCTCTATTCGATCAAGACCGCCTATGACGAGGCCTATCACGCCTACAGCCCCGGCACGCGGCTGGACCTGTGGGCGCTGGGCAGCCTGTCGCGCCACAAGGATCGCTACACCCGCATCGATTCCTGCGCCATTGCCGGCCACCCGATCGGCGCCTTGTGGCGCCAGCGCGAGGAACTGGTCAGCCTGGCCATCGGCACCTCGCCGGACACCTCGCAGGCGCGCGTCGACAGCACGGCCAGCCTGATCCGCAGCTTCAACCGCCTGAAGGGCTGGGTGAAGGAGCAGATTGCCGACAAGAAGCCTTCACAACGCGACGCCGAGGACTGACGGCGTCGCAGGCTCAGCGGTTGGAAATCCGCATCGGCCTGCCCGAGACGAACTGCTGCCACTCCGTCTCGCCGCCAAAGAAGGCATTGCGGTCGACATTGCCCGAAATGCCGGGCACACGGCCGGTCGTCGTGAACTGCCAGAAGCCCCAGTCGCGGTCGCGGTAACGCACCGATGGTTCGGCGGCCGTCGAGCGGATCCAGAACACGTAATCGTTGAACTGGCCTTCCAGCACGTCCTCATGGAACGGAATGTCGGTGTAGATGACCGGACGCTTGCCGGTATGGCGCTCCAGTTCGGCCAGCATCAGCCGGATCTTCTCGATCGCCTCTTCCTTGGGAATGCGCTTGGGACAGGTCTTGGAATGGCTGTTCCATTCGACATCGAGCACCGGCGGCAGCGCATCCGGATCGTTCGGGATATGCTGGGTGAACCACACCACCTGTTCATGCGCCGGCCGGCACCAGTAGACGAAATGGTACGCCCCGCGCGCCACACCCGCCGCCCGCGCGCCGTTCCAGTTGTCGAGGAACTT
>CALCZO010000267.1 GCA_937903315.1 uncultured Alphaproteobacteria bacterium | reverse complement strand
CATGCCCGTCCGCCGCCTTGATCCTGTCCTGATCGACCGCATTGCCGCCGGCGAGGTGATCGAGCGTCCCTCCGCGGCGGTCAAGGAACTGGTCGAGAACGCGCTCGATGCCGGCGCCCGCCGCATCGAGGTGGTGCTGGAGGCCGGTGGCCGCCGTCTGATCCGCGTCACCGATGACGGCCACGGCATGGATGCCGACGATCTGGCGCTGGCGGTGGAGCGCCATGCGACGTCCAAACTGCCCGATGGCGATCTGACCCGCATCATGACGCTCGGCTTCCGGGGTGAGGCGCTGCCGTCGATTGCGTCGGTCGCGCGGCTCACGATCGCCACCCGGGCACTCGGGGCGGATCATGGCTGGACGCTGGTTGTCGATGCCGGGTTGCGCGATGAGGTCCGCCCGCTGGCGATGCCCGCCGGCACGCGCATCGAGGTGCGGGACCTGTTCGCCGCCACACCGGCACGGCTGAAGTTCCTCAAATCCGACCGGGCCGAGGCGCTGGCCGTCAGCCAGATGCTCAAGCGCCTCGCCATGGCCAACCCTGAGACGCGTTTCGTGCTCGCAGGCGATACGATCTCGGGCTTCGACTACGCCGCCTGTGCGCCCGGTGCGGCGGGGCAGTTGCAGCGGCTCGGACAGGTGTTGGGCCGCGATTTCCGCGACAATGCCGTGGCGGTCGAGGCAGAGCGCGAAGGCGTGCGGCTCGAAGGCTTTGCCGGGTTACCGACCTACACGCGCGCCACCAGCGCCGAGCAGTACCTGTTCGTCAACGGCCGCCCGGTCCGCGACAAGCTGATCGTCGGGGCGGTGCGCGGCGCCTATCACGACACCATGGCCGGCGACCGGCATGCCGTCGTCGCGCTGTTCGTCACGCTTGACCCCGCCGAGGTTGATGTCAACGTCCACCCCGCCAAGGCCGAGGTGCGGTTTCGCGATCCCGGGCTGGTGCGCGGGCTGATTGTCGGCGCGCTGCGGCTGGCGCTGGCCAATGCCGGCCACCGCGCCGCCACCACCGGCGGGCTGGGCCTCGCCCGCGCCTTTTCGCCCGCCGCGCCGCCCCGCCACGCCGCGACAGCCTCGCCGCGTGCCGATCACGACTGGCGCGCTTCGCCGTTCGTCCCCGGCCTTGGCGAGGAGGAGCAGCCCGGCCTCGGGCTGGCTGCCGCCCCGTCAGTGCGGGCGGAGATGCCGCCCTCCGCCGTCCCGGCAGAGGATCACCCGCTCGGTGCCGCGCGGGCCCAGATCCACGGCACCTACATCGTCAGCCAGACCCGCGACGGGGTCCTGCTCGTCGATCAGCATGCCGCTCACGAACGCCTCGTCTACGAGCGGCTCAAGCGCGCCCGCGCGGCCGAGGGTATCGCCCGGCAGATGCTGCTGATCCCCGCCGTGATCGAGATGGACGAGGGCGAAGCCGCGCGGCTGGACGAGGCGGCGCCCGCGCTTGAGGCGCTCGGTCTGGTGCTGGAAGGCTTCGGCCCCGGCGCGGTCATTGTGCGCGAGGTGCCTGCCGCACTGTCCGGAGCGGACATTCCGGCGCTGGTCCGTGACCTTGCCGCCACCCTGACCGAGAGCGGCGGCGCCGAGGCGGTCGAGGCGCGGGCCGACCATGTGCTGAAAACCTTCGCCTGCCACCATTCGGTACGGGCGGGCCGCAGCCTGCGCAACGAGGAAATGAACGCCCTGCTGCGCGAAATGGAGGCGACGCCCGCCTCCGGCCAGTGCAACCATGGCCGCCCGACCTGGATTGCGCTCAGCCTCAGGGATATTGAGCGGCTGTTCGGTCGCTGATCAAGCCCGGCCCATCGCGCGGGCGGCGATGTCCGAACGGCAGAAGCCTTCGGGCCAGTCGATTGCCTTGACCGCGCCATAGGCCCGCGCGCGCGCCTCATCCACACCCGCTCCCGTCGCCGAAACGCACAGAACCCGTCCGCCGCTCGCCAGCAGCCGGTCGCCGTCCGTCGCCGTGCCTGCGTGGAACACCGTCACCCCGTCCATCGCTTCAGCGGCGGCAAGGGTGCGGATCTCGCTGCCCGTCGCATAAGCGCCGGGATAGCCGCGCGCCGCCATTACCACGGTCAGTGCCGTGCGCGCATGCCAGCGGGCGGTCATCGTGCCGAGCGTTCCATCCACCGTGGCCATCAGCAAGGTCAGGATGTCGTCCTTCAGCCGCAGCATCAGCACCTGACATTCCGGATCGCCGAAGCGGCAGTTGTACTCGATCAGCTTCGGCCCATCCGCCGTGATCATCAGCCCGGCGAACAGCACGCCGCGATAGGGCGTGCCACGCGCCGCCATGGCGCGGGCGGTGGGGCGGACGATGGTGTCGAGCGCGATGCGCTCCATCTCCGGCGTCATCACCGGGGCGGGCGAATAGGCGCCCATGCCGCCGGTGTTCGGTCCCTGATCGCCGTCGAAGGCGCGCTTGTGATCCTGCGCGCTGGCCAGCGGCAGCACGCTCTCGCCATTGACGAGGCAGAAGAAGCTCGCCTCCTCGCCGACCATGCACTCCTCGATGACCACCGTTGCGCCAGCTTCGTTGGCATAGAGCGCATCGATCGCCGCCTCTGCCTCGCCGACCGATTCGGCCACCGTGACGCCCTTGCCGGCCATCAGGCCATCGTATTTGACCACGATCGGCGCGCCGTGTGCCGCCACATAGGCTTTTGCCGCTGCCGCGTCGGTGAACCGTGCATAGCGCGCGGTGGGAATGCCGGCCTCGTCGCAGACCGCCTTGGTGAAGGCCTTCGAGCCTTCAAGTTGCGCCGCCGCCTTCGACGGGCCGAACACCTTGATCCCGGCGGCGGAGAGTTCGTCAGCCAGCCCGGCGACCAGCGGCGCTTCCGGCCCGACGACGACCAGATCGATGTGTTCGGCTCGGCAGAAGGCAATCACCGCGCCATGATCACGCACGTCGAGCGCGACATTGCGGCCGCACTGCGCGGTGCCCGGATTGCCGGGCGCGATGAACAGCCGCGTCAGCAGCGGGCTGGCGGATATCGCCCAGGCCAGCGCATGTTCGCGTCCGCCAGCGCCGATCAGAAGAACGTTCATGGGTGCGCCCCTTGTGCATGGGTCCGAAAAATCTGTCTTGCCTCTAGCAGGGCAGGCCGCGGCCCTCTAGGGTTTTGACCATGCCGCCGCTGATTTCCCCCGAAGGTGCGGGCAACGCGCCCGAACTGACCGTCTCCGATCTTGCCGGGGCGCTCAAACGCACCATCGAGGATGCGTTCGGGCATGTCCGCCTGCGCGGCGAGATTTCCGGCTATCGCGGACCGCACTCGTCCGGGCATGTCTATTTCTCGCTCAAGGATGCAAACGCCAAGATCGATGCGGTGATCTGGAAGGGTGTGTTCGGTCGCCTGCGGTTCCGCCCGGAAGAGGGGCTGGAGGTCATCGCCACCGGCAAGGTGACGACGTTCCCCGGCAAATCGACCTATCAGATCGTCATCGACCATCTCGAACCGGCCGGCGTCGGCGCGCTGATGGCGCTGCTCGAAGAGCGCAGGCGCAAGCTCGCCGCCGAAGGCCTGTTCGACCCTGCCCGCAAGCAATTGATTCCCTATCTGCCGCGCGTCATCGGGGTCATCACCTCGCCGACCGGCGCGGTGATCCGCGATATCCTGCACCGGCTTTCGGATCGCTTTCCCCGGTCCGTCCTTGTCTGGCCGGTGCGCGTTCAGGGCGAAACCAGCGCGGCGGAAGTCGCGGCGGCGATTGCCGGCTTCAACGCGCTGCCGCCGGACGGACCGGTCCCCAGGCCCGATGTGCTGATCGTCGCGCGCGGCGGCGGCAGCCTCGAAGACCTCTGGAGTTTCAACGAGGAAATCGTCGTCCGCGCGGCCGCTGACAGCGCCATTCCGCTGATCTCCGCCGTCGGCCACGAGACCGATACGACACTGATCGATTTTGCCGCCGACCGCCGCGCCCCGACGCCGACTGCCGCCGCCGAAATGGCGGTTCCGGTCCGGGCCGATCTGATCGCCGGCGTGCGGACTTTCGGCGCGCGGTCGACCGGGGCAATGGCCCGGATGCTCGATCAGCGCCGCGCCGCCCTGCGTTCGGCAGCGCGCGCCCTGCCCGATGGCGAGGACCTGCTGG
>CALCZO010000266.1 GCA_937903315.1 uncultured Alphaproteobacteria bacterium | reverse complement strand
CCGATCCCAAGAAGAAGATCGTCTCGTACTGGACGATGGGCTTCAACCAGCACACCCGCGGCACGTGGGTCAACAACATGATCTACAACGTGCATCTGCTGACCGGCAAGATTTCCGAGCCGGGCAACGGGCCGTTCTCGCTGACCGGCCAGCCCTCGGCCTGCGGCACGGCGCGCGAGGTCGGCACCTTCTCCCATCGCCTGCCGGCGGATATGGTGGTCAACAATCCCAAGCACCGCGAGATCACCGAGACGCTGTGGCAGTTGCCGCCCGGCACGCTCAATCCTGTTCCCGGCTACCATGCCGTGTTGCAGAACCGGATGCTGAAGGACGGCAAACTCAATGCCTACTGGGTGCAGTGCACCAACAACATGCAGACCGCCCCGAACATGAACGAGGAAGGCTATCCGGGCTATCGCAACCCGGCCAACTTCATCGTCGTGTCCGATCCCTATCCGACCGTGACCGCGCTCGCCGCCGACCTGATCCTGCCGTCCGCGATGTGGATGGAGAAGGAAGGCGCCTACGGCAATGCCGAGCGGCGCGGCCAGTTCTGGCGCCAGCAGGTTGATGCGCCGGGCGAGGCGAAATCCGACCTGTGGCAGACGATGGAATTTGCCAAGCACTTCAAGATCGAGGAGGTCTGGCCCGAAGAGCTGATCGCCAAGAAGCCCGAGGTGCGCGGCAAGACGCTGTTCGATGTCCTTTACGCCAACGGCAAGGTCAACAAGTTCCCGCTCGACCAGTTGCAGAAGGGCTTCGAGAACTCCGAATCGAAGGCATTCGGCTTCTATGTCCAGAAGGGACTGTTCGAGGAATACGCTGAATTCGGGCGCGGCCATGCGCATGATCTGGCGCCGTTCGATCTCTACCATCAGGCCCGCGGCCTCCGCTGGCCGGTTGTCGACGGCAAGGAAACGCTGTGGCGCTTCCGCGAGGGGTACGACCCATACGTGAAGGCGGGTGAAGGCTGGTCGTTCTATGGCAAGCCCGACAAGAAGGCGCGCGCCATCTTCTGCCCCTATGAGCCGGCGGCCGAGATTCCTGACAAGGATTTCGACCTGTGGCTGTGCACGGGCCGCGTGCTCGAACACTGGCACTCGGGCTCGATGACCCGCCGCGTGCCGGAACTGCACCGTTCGGTGCCGACCGCGATGCTGTTCATGCATCCGGACGATGCCGCCGACCGCAAGCTCAACCGCGGCCAGACGGTGAAGATCCAGACCAAACGCGGCGAACTGATCACCCGCGTGGAGACCAAGGGGCGCAACAAGCCGCCGCGCGGCCTCGTCTACTTCCCGTTCTTCGACGAGAACCAGCTGGCCAACAAGCTCACGCTCGACGCCACCTGCCCGATCTCGAAGGAGACGGACTTCAAGAAATGCTCCTGCAAGGTTGTCAGCGCCTGACATCCCCTGCGGCCGATCACTGAAGGCATTGGATCATGAGCACAGCTCCGGACAAACCCGCCAATCCGCAGCGCCGCAAGGCGCTGCAGGATATGGCCCGCTTCGGCGGCGGCGCGGCGGCCTGCGGTGTCATGCTCGCGGCCTTTGCCGAACAGTCGCGGGCGCGTCCGGCCGATGCACTGCGCCCGCCCGGCGCCCTGCCGGAGGCCGAGTTCCTGTCGGCCTGCATCCGCTGCGGCCTGTGCGTGCGCGATTGTCCCTATGACACGCTCAAGCTGGCCGACTGGTCGGACGGCCCGGCGCTGGGCACGCCCTATTTCCATGCGCGCACCGTGCCCTGCGAGATGTGCGACGACATCCCGTGCGTCAAAGCCTGCCCGACCGGTGCGCTTGATCACAGTCTGGTCGAGATCAACAAGGCCAAGATGGGCGTGGCGGTGATCACCAGCCGTGAGACCTGTCTCAACCTGCAGGGCCTGCGCTGCGACGTGTGCTATCGGGTCTGCCCGGTGATCGACAAGGCCATCACGCTGGAGCGGACGCACAACACGCGTACGACCAAGCACGCGATCTTCGAGCCGCTGGTTCATCCCGAGCATTGCACCGGCTGTGGCAAGTGCGAGAAATCCTGCGTGCTGAGCGAGGCGGCGATCAAGGTGCTGCCGGTCGAGATCGCGCTGGTCAAGCAGGACGCCCATTACCGCCGCGGCTGGGTGGAGAAGGACAAGGCGGGCGGTGCGCTGGTCGATGCGCCGGTGAAGCTCGAAATCCGCCGGCCCGAGTTGCCGAAACTTCCCGGAGCGCCCCAATGAGCGCCAACCTCACCCCGTATGTCGAGGCGCGCCAGACCAAGGGTGTCTGGCTCGCGTCCCGGTTTGCGATCCTGCGCCGGGCCTCGCAACTGTTTTTCCTGGCTCTGTTCCTGACAGGGCCGCTCCTTGGTGTGTGGATCGCCAAGGGGACCATTGCTTCGTCGATGACGCTCGGTGTTCTGCCACTCACCGATCCGTTCGTCATGTTGCAGGTGCTGGCGACCCGGCACTGGCCGGAAATGCTGTCGCTGGTCGGCGCGGTGATCGTGCTCGTCACCTATCTGCTGGCTGGCGGGCGCAGCTATTGCGCCTGGGTCTGCCCGCTCAATCCGGTCGCCGATTTCGCCGCCTTCCTGCGCCGCAGGTTCAACATCACCCAGAGCGCCAAGCTCAGGCCCGAGTTCCGCAACTGGATCGCCGCTGCCGCGCTCATCGTTTCGGCGATCACCGGTGTGGTGGTTTGGGAACTGGTCAATCCGATCACAGCGCTGCACCGGGCTCTGGTGTTCGGACTGTGGTTCGGCCTGGTGCCCGCGCTGGCGGTATTCGTCTTTGACCTGTTCGTCGCCAGGCACGGCTGGTGCGGCCATCTGTGCCCGGTCGGTGCCTGCTATGGCACGATCGGCAAGGTCGGGGTGCTGAAGGTCTCTGCTGCTGCCCGGTCGCGCTGCGACGATTGCATGGATTGCTTTGCCGTCTGCCCCGAGCCGCATGTCATCGCCCCGGCGCTGCGCGGCGAGCGGACCGGTGCGTCGCCGGTCATTCTCAATGCCGATTGCACCCTGTGCGGCGCCTGCATCGATGTCTGCCCGGAAAAGGTGTTCCGCTTCACCCATCGTTTCGATCATGGCCTCGAGGACACCGTGCCGGTCGGCATGAGTCCCCAAGCCCCCGCAACCACCGCGGCGAAAGCCGCCTGAGACGCCATTCCTTGCTGTGGAAGGACCATCCCATGATGCCGAGACCCCTGATTTCCAACGTGCTCGCCGCCGCAGCGCTCGTGGCCGGACTGACGCTGGCTGCCATCAGCCACGCTCAGGTTAAGGGCCTGCGCGAAACGCCGCTGACCGAGGTGGCGCCGGCACCCGAGGTCGTCAAGCAATCGACCCCGGCGGACGGGTTCGGCCGCGCCTATCGCCAGCAGCCTCCGCTGATTCCGCACAAGACCGACGGCTATCAGGTCGCGGTCGACAATAACCAGTGCATGACCTGCCACGACTGGCCGGGCAATACGCGGGTCAATGCACCGAAGATTTCCGAGACCCACTATGTCGACCGGCAGGGCGTGCGGCTCGATAAGGTCGCCGGGACCCGCTACTTCTGCCTGCAGTGCCATGTGCCGCAGGCCGACGCCAAGCCGCTGGTCGGCAACAGCTTCCAGAACGCCACTCAGGCCAAGTGACGGGAGCGCAAGATGACACAAGCCAATGAAACCGGCCCCGTGGGCCGTCCGGGACTGTTTGCCCGCCTGTGGCGCTGGTTCTTCAGCCAGTCGAAACGCGCGTGGGGCGTGATCGCCGCCACCGCCTTTGCACTCGGTATCGTGTTCTGGGGCGGGTTCAACTGGGCGATGGAGGCGACCAATACGGAAGCCTTCTGCATCTCGTGCCACGAGATGAAGGACAACGTCTTCGCCGAGTATCGCAACACGGTGCATTATTCCAACAAGACCGGCGTGCGGGCGACCTGTCCCGATTGCCATGTGCCCAAGGAATGGGGCCACAAGGTCGTGCGCAAGATCCAGGCCTCCAACGAACTGCTGCACAAGGCGCTGGGCACGATCGACACCAAGGAGAAGTTCGACGGCCACCGGCTGACGATGTCCAGGAGCGTGTGGCGCGCGATGAAGACGACGGACTCGCGCGAGTGCCGCAACTGCCACGATTTCAAGTCGATGGACCTGTCGTTGCAGGAATCGCGGGCGTCCCGTCTGCACCAGAGCGCGCTCAACGAGGGCAAGACCTGTATCGACTGCCATCAGGGTATTGCCCACAAGCTGCCGCCCAAGGCCGTGGAAGCGTATAACGACATGCTCGATACGATTGACAAGGTCGGTTTGACCCAGCGCATTGTCGACTACCTCCAGGACGCCGATGTTGAGAAGGCCAAGACGGCCAAGCGGTGAGTGCGCGCGATGTCAGGTGTGGATGCCTTCCCGCTTGCCGGGGTGTTGTACGGGGAGGGCGCATCGTGCGATGCGCTGCTCGACCGGGTGGCCGACGGGCTGGCGCGGCGCGGCATTCCCCTTGCCGGGGTGGTGCAGATCAACGACCGCTATGATGCGCTGTGCGCCTGCGACATGACCCTGCGCGATCTGTCATCGGGTGTGTCGATCCGGATTTCCCAGCGCCTCGGGCGTTATGCGCGCGGCTGCCGGCTCGATCCGCAGGCCATGGCCGAAGCGGTCAGCCGCGCCGAGGCGGGGCTCAGGCAAGGGGCCCAGTGCCTGATCCTCAACAAGTTCGGCAAGGCGGAGGCAGCGGGCCATGGCTTCCGTCCGCTGATCGCCGAGGCCGTCGAGCGCGGGGTGCCGGTTCTGGTCGGCGTCAGCGCGACGAACCTTGCCGCGTGGCGGGACTTTTCCGGCGATGCGGGAACGATGGTCGCCGCAAGCGAGACGGCGGTCGTGGCATGGCTCGCATCGGTCCTGCCGCAGGCTGCCGCGCGCATTGCGTGACGCCAGTGCCGAAGCGCGAGGTCACGTCCCGGTTCAGATCGCGTCGCGCACCCGGTTGACCGTATTGTCGAGGTGGGCGCCCAGAACGCTGGCGAGCTTGGCACCATCGCGCGCCTTCAGCGCGACGATCATGTCTTCGTGTTCGGCCACCGCCGCAGCCCAACGGTCCGGCGTTTCATTGCCGATGAAGCGGATGCGCTTGATGCGCGCCTGAAGGGTCTCGTGAGTCTGGGTCAGGACGGAATTGCCCGAAGCCCGGACGATGGCCGAATGGATCGACTGGTTGAGCTTGAAATATTCGAGGCGGTACCGCGAGGCGTAGAGCCGCAGCATGGTATCGTGCAGCGCGACGATCTCGGCGATCACGGCGTCGGAGGCGCGCGCGCAGGTCATCAGCGCTGCCGCCTGTTCGAGCGCCTTCAGCACTTCGAGAATCTCGCGGATGTCGTTTTCTGAAAACCGGCGCACGATAGCGCCCTTGGCCGGCACGATCTCGACCAGCCCCTCGCTCGCCAGCGTCTTGATCGCCTCGCGCAGCGGCGTGCGCGAGACGCCGAGCATCGCCCCGACCTGCCCCTCGTTGATGCGCGTGCCGGGCTTCAGCTGGCCCTCGATGATCATGTCGCGGATCTGGTTGAGAACCGCGTCGTGCAGGGTCACGCGGGTAATCCGCATCACCCCGCCCGGTGCATCGCCTGTGTCGTCGTCGATCCTGTCCATGACGTGTCCGATAGGCGGTTGGAGGCTCGGGTTGGTGTGGGCGCCTGTCCCTATCCTTAGCAAGACCGGGACGGGCGTAAAGGCAGCGGGCTGAGGCAAAGGCGTGAATCAGGCTTCGGGCACAGGAATTTCACGGTCCTGCCGCTGGCGCAGCGCCAGCAGCGCGGAGGCGTCGCCGATGTCGAGGTCGGCAAGGGTGATCGGCTGGCCGGGGGCGATGGCACGGCTCAGACGGTGGTTGGCAACAAGGTAGTACGGCGCAATCTCGTTTGCGGCGAGCGGCCGGGCGGGGCGCATCTGGGCCGTGACCCTGTCGATCGTGTGATGATGGCCGCGCGCGGTGAGCAGCGTGCCCGCGGCAAGCGCGGTCGTTGCCACGGCGGCAAGATCGGTGTGCTGGCGATAACTGGCCGGATAGGGAGACTGGCCAAGGCCTGCCAGATCGAGCACGCTGGTGGCCGCTTCAAGCCCGAGCAGGTGGCGCGGCAGATAGATCATCGCCGTGTCGCCCGAGCGGCTGACGACATGGCCCTTCTCGGCGAGGATCGACCAGCTCTCGCGGTCATGGCAGCGCACCGTGATGAACACGCCGCCGGCAAAGCTGGCCTCGTCAGCAAGGCGCAGGTGATGGAACACATCAAGACGCCGGGCACCGGTCAGCAGCCCGCCGGCGTTCCGGGGAGCAAACAGGTCGGCCACTTCCGGAATGCGGGCCACCGGCGCATGCAGGGCGGGTGTGTCGGCACCAAACCCGGTCGCATTGGCAACAAGGGTCAGCTCGCACAGATCCGGCACGGCGCGGAGCGGGAACTGGCGGGCGATCACGTCGGCTCTCGCCTGAGACGTTGCCAGCACCGTACGCACGCCCGGCGCCCAGTGGGCGGCAAGACCGGGCAGTGAGGCGGCGCGACCGTTGCTGGTGACGGTGCCGTCTGCCGGATCGAAAACAAAATCGTACTCGCTCGATTTGCCGCCCGCGAGAATCTCGAACCCGAGCGTTTCGCCCCAGGTGATGAGGTCGATCAGCAGGCTCGGCTGGTCGCCGTCGACGGGAGCGATCCCAACGCCCCTGGCCGTCGCAAGCCGGGCTAGCATCGGGCCGGCCACACTGTCGGCTTCCTTGGTCACCATCAGCACATGCCGGCCGGACTCGATGGCGGCCAGCGCATGGACTGCGGCGGCCTCGGGATAACCGGTTGCCTCGACGAGACAGTCGAACGGCAGCTCAATCACGGTCGCCAGACGATCTGCCGCGACGGCCTTGCCGGCAGCAAAGGCGATGCGGGCCTCGGCCGCCGTATGGCACAGGGCAATCTCGGCCGGCGCCCAGCCCGAGGCGGCCAGCGCCTCGCCGGCCGCCTCCACCGTCAGGTCGATGACAATGCGTGCCGCCATACGGGAGACGAACCGCGCCTGTCCGGCGAAACTGCGCCCGAAGGCGCCGCCGCCGGCGACGCAGGTTTCGATGCGCCGCGTCAGACCGGCATAACGGCTGTGGTAGTTCATCGCGGGATGTCCATCAGGGTTCGACCAGTTCGTTCCGGCATGTTGCATACAGCATACTTGCATGGCAACGGGGTGCATGGTACGCAACGTGAAAAATGCCAGTGGCAGCGTCTCGTCCGGCTCTGATCGACCGGATTGCGCGCCGCCGTAAGACGATCACGAGGAGGAGAGCCGATGAAAACCCTGACCGCACTGACTGCCACATTCGCCGCGCTGGTTGTGGCCGCGCCTGCCCATGCGTGGCAGCCGAGCAAGCCGATCGAGTTTGTCGTAACCTCGTCGCCGGGTGGCGGCACCGACAATTTCGCCCGCATGATCCAGTCGGTGATTGCCAAGCATAACCTGATCAGCCAGTCGATCGTCGTGGTCAACAAGGGCGGCGGAAGCGGGGCGGAAGGCTTTCTGACGGTCAAGACCGCAGCGGGCGATGCCCACAAGGTGATCTTCGGCACCAACAACGCCTATCTGCTGCCGTATGTCGCCAAGCTTGGCTACAAGTTTTCGGACATGACGCCGGTGGCCGCGCTGGCGCTCGACGAATTCCTGCTGTGGGTCAAGAACGACGCGCCGTACAAGAGCGCCAAGGAATATATCGAGGCGGTCAAGGCCAAGCCCGATACGTTCAAGATGGCGGGCAGCCAGTCTAAGGATACCGACCAGACGCTGACCAGCATGCTGTCGGCCTCGACCGGCGCGAAGTTCATCTATGTGCCATTCCAGGGCGGCGGCGCGGTGGGCACCCAGCTTGCCGGCGGCCATGTCGACAGCCACACCAACAATCCGAACGAGAGCATCGGCCAGTGGAAGGCCGAGCAGGTTCGCCCGCTGTGCGTGTTCAGCCCGACGCGGCTGGCCTCGACGACCAAGGTCACCGCGACGATGGGCTGGTCCGACATCCCGACCTGCAAGGAGCAGGGTCTGCCGGTCGAGCGCTTCCAGATGCCGCGGACCGTCTGGCTGCCGGACGGCGTGCCGGCCGATGCGGTGACGTACTATGCCGACATCCTGAAGAAGGTTTCCGAGACGCCGGAGTGGAAGGAATACATCGCCCGCACCGTGCAGACCGGGCAGTTCCTCGCCGGCGACGCCTTCAAGGCCTTCATTGCCAACGACGACAAAAACTCGCGCGCGGTGTTCGAGCGCGAGGGCTGGATCGTCAAGTAAACCCGGCCGGTCTTCGCTCATGATCAGCCGCAAGGCCGCCGAAATCGGCTTGGCATCGGTGACCGCGCTGTTCGGCACGGTCATTGCCTATGGTGCGACGGAATTCGGCGTCGGCTGGGCGCCCTCCGGGCCCGAGCCGGGGACGTTTCCCTTCTACATCGGGCTGATCGTTCTGGTAGCCAGCCTTGCCAACATGGTTGCGGCGCTTGTGGCCGGTGACGGGACGCCGCTGCTGGAACGGTCGCATCTGAAGGATGTGGCGCGCTTTGTCGTGCCGATGATCGGATTTGTCATCCTCGCCCTGCTGCTCGGCATCTATGTCGCCACATTCGTCTACCTCCTCGGCACGATGCGGGTGCAGGGCCGCTATGGCTGGGGTCGCTCGATTGCGGTCTCGCTCGGGCTGCCGCTCGGGCTCTATGCCTTGATGGAAAAGGCGTTTCAGGTTCCTCTGCTGAAGGGGCCGCTCGAAGCCCTGATCGGGCTGTAACGCATGGACAACCTCGCCTCGCTGTTCCACGGCTTTTCGGTCGCGCTGTCGTTCCATCACATCTTCCTGATGCTGGTTGGCATCCTGCTGGGCATCCTTGTCGGCGTCCTGCCGGGGTTGGGCGCACCCAATGGCGTCTCGTTGCTGCTGCCGCTGACCTTCACGATGGACCCGGTCGCCGCGATCATCCTGCTCACCTCGATGTACTGGGGAGCGTTGTTCGGCGGCTCGACGACCTCGATCCTGTTCAACATTCCGGGTGAGCCGTCGTCGGTCGCCACCACCTTTGACGGCTATCCGCTGGCCCAGAAGGGCAAGGCGACCGAGGCGCTCAGCTACGCCTTCCTGTCGGCAGGGTTCGGCGCACTGGTCGGGGTCATCGTCATCACGCTGCTGTCCGGCGTCGTGCAGAAATTTGCGCTCAGGTTCTCGGCGCCGGAGTATTTCGCGGTCTACTTCCTGGCATTCTGCAGTTTCATCGGGCTCGGCGGTGCGCCCGTGCTCAAGACCGTCGTGTCGATCGGCTGCGGGTTTGCGCTGGCGGCGGTGGGGATGGATTCGGTCTCGGGCAGCCTGCGGCTGACGTTCGAGTTTGACGCGCTTCTGGCCGGAATCAGCTTCCTGGTCGTGGTGATCGGCCTGTTCGGCATCGGCGAGTTGATCCTGACGGTCGAGGAAGGGCTGCAACTCAAGGGCATCGAGGCGCGCGTGCGGCCCTCCGACGTGCTGCGTACGATGGCGATGATGCCGCGGCACTGGGCGACCCTGCTGCGCTCGGCGCTTGTCGGCTGCTGGATGGGCATCACGCCCGGCGGGCCGACAGCGGCCTCGTTCATGAGCTATGGTCTGGCGCGGCGGTTCTCGAAATACCGGCAAGGCTTCGGCAAGGGCGAGCCTGACGGGATCATCGCGCCGGAAACCGCCGACCACTCGGCCGGTACGGCGGCGATGCTGCCGATGCTGGCGCTCGGCATTCCGGGTTCGGCCACGGCGGCGGTGATGCTTGGCGGGCTGATGATCTGGGGGCTCAATCCCGGCCCGATGCTGTTTGTCGAGCGGCCCGACTTCGTCTGGGGCCTGATCGCCTCGATGTATCTGGGCAATGTCATCGGCGTCATTCTGGTGCTGGCGACGGTGCCGATGTTCGCCTCGATCCTGAGGATTCCCTTCGCCATCATCGGTCCGGCGATTGTCGTGATCTGCTTTGTCGGTGCCTACACGGTCGGCTCGCGACCGTTCGATCTTTGGGTCGCGCTTGGCTTCGGTTTCGTCGGCTATCTGTTCAAGAAACTGAACTATCCGATCGCGCCGCTGATTCTGGCGATGGTCATCGGTGACAAGGCCGAGGACGCGTTCCGCCAGTCGCTGATCATGTCGAAGGGCGCGCTGTCGGTGTTCTGGTCCAACGCTCTGGTCGGCACACTCATGGCGCTTGCACTGCTGCTGCTCGTCTGGCCGGTCGCGGCGCGCGTGCTGTTCGGCGGCGGCAGGTCCTCAGCCCCTTGAGGCAAAATCCCCGGACGGCATGGCGCGATCGGGGGCGTCCTGCTTCCGCCAAAAGCGATCCTTGCGGCCCTATCGGCCCCAGCGCAGAACCATTGCATCGAGATCGCGGGCAATCTCGATCAGCCCGGCGCGGGTCGGTGCGGCGAGCGGCGAGAGCGGGTGGCGGACCGTGTCCGAGCGGATCACGCCGCCTTCCTGCATCAGAACCTTGCAGGCGATCAGGCCGCACTGGCGGTTCTCGTAGTTGATCAGCGGCAGCCATTTGGCATAGGCCGCCTTGGCGCCGGCCCGGTCGCCGGCAAACCACGGATCCATGATCTGGCGGATGCCGTCGGGATAGCCGCCGCCGGTCATCGCGCCGGTGGCGCCGGCGTCGAGATCGGCCATCAGGGTGATCGCCTCCTCGCCGTCCCACGGGCCGATGATCGCATCGCCGCCGAGCGCGATCAGATCGCGCAGCTTGGCCGCCGCAAACGGGACCTCGATCTTGAAATAGGCGACATTGGCGATTTCGCGCGCCATGCGCGCAAGGAACGGGGCGCTGAGCGGCGTTCCGGCGACCGGCGCATCCTGAATCATGATCGGGATCGAGATCGCATCCGACACCCGCTGGTAGAATTCGTAGATCCGCGCTTCGGGCACGCGGAATGTCGCGCCGTGATAGGGCGGCATGATCATGACCATCGCCGCTCCCAGATCCTGCGCCCGGCGGCTGCGCTCGGCACAGATGGACGAGCCGAAATGCGTCGTCGTCACGATCACCGGCACACGGCCGGCGACATGGGCCAGCGCTGTTTCCATCACGCGGTCACGTTCGGCATCGGTCAGCACGAACTGTTCGGAGAAGTTGGCTAGGATGCACAACCCATCCGAGCCGGCGTCGATCATGAAATCGAGGGCGCGCTTCTGACCGTCGAGATCAAGCTCGCCCCGTTCGTCGAAAATGGTCGGGACAACCGGGAAAACCCCGCGATAGGGGCTGGCTGCGGGCTTGCTCATGGGTGGTCTCCAGGCAGGATGTCAGGCGGCTGCGGCGCGGCGGGCCTCGGCCATGCGCGCTGCGATCATCATCGCATTGCGCATCGCGCCGGGGTTGGCAATGCCCTTGCCGGCAATGTCATAGGCGCTGCCGTGGGCGGCGGTGGCGATCGGGAACGGGAAGCCGCCGAGCACGGTGACGCCCTGATCGAAGCCGATGAGCTTCATCGCGATCTGGCCCTGATCGTGATACATCGTCAGCACGCCGTCGAAATCGCCGGCCTTGGCCCGGTTGAACACCGTATCGGACGGGAACGGGCCGTCGCAGACGATGCCGAGCTTGCGCGCATCCTCGATCGCCGGGCTGATCTCGTCGATTTCCTCGCGGCCGAAATTGCCGCCGTCGCCGGCGTGGGGATTGAGCCCTGCGACCGCGATGCGGGGCGGGGTGAACCCGGCGGCGCGCATCGCCTGATCGGTCAGGCGGAGGCCGCGCAGCACATTGGTGCGGGTGATCAGTGCGGCAACGCCGGAAATCGGCACATGCGAGGTCACGCGCGCATTCCACAGGCCGGGCAGGATGTTGAACTCGCTGGCCACACCGGTGAAATGCAGGAACTCGCTCATGAACACCACCTCATCCTCGTAGGAGGGATGGGACAGGCGCATCGACGCCTTGTTGAACGGCGAAAACGTCACGGCATCGGCATGGCCGCCGACGCACAGTTCGAGCGCCTTGCGGAAATTGGCCATCGCAAAATCGCCGGAGGGTTTGGCCAGCGTGCCGACCGGAATCGATTCGGGATCAAGATGGCCAAGGTCGATCAGAACGGGCTTGTCGCCACCCGAGATCCGGTCGCCCGGACCGATCACCTCGATATCAAGCGTCACGCCTGCCGTTCGTGCGCCCTTGTCGAGCACGCGCCGGTCTCCGGTCACCAGCAGGCGCGCTGCGCCTGTCACGTCAGGATCGGCAAGGATGCGGGCAGTCAGTTCTGGCGCAATCCCGGCAGGGCAGCCGATGGCATGGGCAACGGACGGTCTGGTCGACATGAGCGGGCACTTTCGCAAGAGCTGTGGCCTAGAGCATGAAGCCTAGGCAAGCCCCGGCCTGCCGTCAAGTATGCTGCATACAGAGCACAGAAATGTGTGCTCCTGCCTGCGCGTTCAGTTGCGACCCGGAATGAGTGCGACGAACCGGTCGAGCATCGATCGGGACGGTGCGGCCGGTTGCTCGGCCTGCACCAGCTTGTCGGGCGTGGGGGCGGGGGTCAGGACCTGTCGCTGCGGGCTGCGCGGCGGCAACGGGATTTTCACCTGCTGCGGCCTGTCCGGTTCGACGGCGGTCACCGCCGGCGGCGCTTCGGGCTCGGCGCGTCCGCCAAGCAGGCCGCGGAAGATGCCGGAGGGGGCAAGCCCGGTCGCGGCCGGGGCGAAGGCGTCGGCTCTCTGCGGCGCAGCGGCCGGCGCTTGCGCGGGGGCTGTCGTGGCAGCCGCTGTGGCCGTCGCGGTCCTGATGGCAGGCTGGGCAGGTTTCTGCTCGCGGCCTTTCGAATCGAGCGGAATCTCGACCGGGCCAGCTTCCAGCGCCTCCGGACGACTGACTTCGGCCACCTTTGACGGACTGGTGCGGGCGGCCGGAATGGCCACGCCGTCGGCCGAGGCGTCGGCGTACTGGGTCTGCTTGAACGTATGGTGCTGGTCACCGTCCTTGTAGACGCGGCGGACCGCGCCGACACCGCTGGCGATCAGTTCGGCCACCTTCTTTTCATCGGCGGCCGCTTTGGCGGCGACGGCCTGGACGACCGGCGAGGTGGTATCCTCGGGCGCGCAGGCACCGGCGGCATCCGACGAGGTGCCGCGATTGAACACATAGCGCTTCTGACACACCGCGACCTGCGGTTCGCGCTTGGTCACCTCGAAGGCATCGACCCCTTCCTTGAGCATGCGCCAGAACGGCATGTGCGGGTCGGCGCGATACTTGGCGAGATTTTCCGGCGTGTAGCGGAACGGCAGCGACTGGAGCTGGATGGCCGTCTGCCCGCCGGCGAATGCTTCGCGCGTAACGGCATAGATCTCGGCGATCTGCTGGTCGGTCATCGAGAAGCAGCCCATCGACGAACAGGCGCCGTGGACCATGATCAGCGATCCCGTGCGGCCATGGGCGCGATCATAGGCGTTGGGATAGCCGACATTGAACGACAGGTAGTAGCTCGAATTGGGATTGAGCGAATTCTGCGTGATTGTATAGAAGCCCTCCGGAACCTGCCGGTCGCCTTCGCGCTTCTTGGGGCCGAGCTGGCCCGACCAGCGGCACATCGGATAGGTCTTGAGGTGAACGTAATCGCCGTTCGCAGACTGCTTCCAGATTTCCAGTTCGCTTTCCTGCTTGTAGGCGCGGAGCAGGATCGGGGCGTGCTTGTCCGTGCCCTTCTGGGCCATCAGCGACACCATCTGGGGCGGAACGGGGGTATAGTGGCGGTCGTTGCGCGATGCGAGGCGGCCATCCTCCTCGCAGCCTGCGAGAACGGCAAGCGCCACACACGCTGCGGCAGCCTTCATCCAACCTGATCTGGTCATCATGCTTCAGTCCAAACGCGGATAGCCCAAAAAGGAACCCTACCACAGTACCGGTTAATCTTGATCAACCGTTAGCGGAAGACCAACACATCGAGCGCCATCGTCAAGATTGCGTTAACGGACCGTGAGCACGCGGATCACAGCTTCCGGCCGATCGCCAGGAATTTCTCGGCCCGCGCGGTCCGCAATTCCTCGGCGCTGCGGCCCGACAATTCGGCGAATGCAGCCTCGATCACCTTGCCGGCCGATGCAATCGCGGCTTGCGGATCGCGATGCGCACCGCCGACCGGTTCGGCGATGATCTGGTCGATAATGCCGAATTTAAGCAAATCTTGGGCGGTGATCT
>CALCZO010000265.1 GCA_937903315.1 uncultured Alphaproteobacteria bacterium | reverse complement strand
ATCCACATGCTCGACCTCTTCACCTTCGGCTCGGGTCTGCGCCACACGCTGATCGATCCGGCCGGCATGATCACGATCGATGAGCCGCGCCACGCCGCTGTGCTCGAGGAGTTTCTCAAGACCTATTCGACCTACAAGTTCGTCTCGCCCGATACGATCAACCATTCCTTCCCGGAGATGTATCAGGTCATCGAAGGCGGCAGGGCGGGAATGTTCCGCGTCGGCGACTGGAACGTGAAGAAGTGGGATGGCGAGAAGGTGCTCAACGGCGATTTCGTCTCCGGGCCCTGGCCGAAGTTCGCAGGCAGCGAGAAGAACCATGTCGTGATTGGCGGCATGCGCGGGATCGCCGTTCCTGAAAACGCCCCCAACAAGGCGCTGGCGCAGGAATTTGCCCAGTTCATGCTGACCAAGGCGGCCCAGCAGATGTCGCTCGAGAACGTCGGTGCTGCCGTGCGCAAGGATCTGAACGTGTCGGCCCTGTCGCCGCGGTCACAGTACTTCGCCAAGGCGGAAGCCCCCTTGATCGCCTATGACTTCCCTGAATCCCTGCACGCATTCTATCCCGAGCTCGAGGCGGCTTTTCACAAGAAGCTGCTGGCAGGCATTGCCAATCCGCCGGCAGACTGGAAGCCCTTCATCGCCGAAACGGCGAAGGACATGCGTGATCTCGCCGCCAAGCTCAAAGCGAAATAAGCGACCGGCGACGATGTGAGACCGGCTACCGGCCAATCGTGCCGGTAGCCCCGGGCACTTCAGCTGAGGACATGTCACGATGACCACGACCATGGAAACGGTCTGGCATAACCGGATATTTTACCTCTTCGTACTGCCCTTCGCGGTGTTGACGATCCTGTTCGGCGTCTGGCCGATCGTGCTGTCGATCATTGTCTCGTTCACCGCCTCTGCAACCGCGCTCAGGCCGAGCCCGACCTATGTCGGGCTCGCAAATTACGCCGCGATCCTTGCTGATCCGGCCTTTCTGGCGTCGCTGCTGCGGACGTTCCTCTACACGGCGCTTTCGGTCGCCGCGAATCTCTCGTTTGCGTTCGGCATGGCCGTGCTGCTCGACTCCGCGCTGCTCAGGCACGGCAACCTGTTCTTCCGCCTCGCGCTCTTCCTGCCTGTGGTGACCCCCGATGTCGCCGGCTATGTCGTCTGGCGCTGGCTGTTCGACCGCTCGTTCGGCGCCATGAACGCCTTTCTTGATCTTGCGGGCTTGCCGGAATTTGCCGGGCTGACGACGGCAACGACGGCCATGCTGTCCCTGCTGATCGCCGAGCTATGGCATCACGCCGGCTTCTACATGATCATTTTCCTCGCCAATCTTTCCATTCGCGACCGGGCTCTCGAAGAGGCGGCGCAGATCGACGGGGCCACGCGAGGGCAGATCTGGCGGTTCGTGATTTTACCCCAGCTCAAACCGGCGTTCATCATCAACGTGGTCTACGCACTGATCCAGTTCCTGAAGACATTCACGGTCGTGGTCGTGATGACCAAGGGCGGGCCCAACGAGGCGACGAACTTTGTCTCCTATTATGCCTATCAGTTGTTCGATCAGGGCCGCTACGGCGAGGCAACCGCCATGGCAAGCGTGCTGTTCGTCCTCGTCATCGCCATTTCGCTCACGCTCTACCGCCTTGGTGACAGGGAGTCCTCGTGATGGAAACCGACACGGCCCCACCGGCCAATCGACTGCTCCAGGCCGGAGCTTATGCTCTGGCGGGCATCGTCAGCGTGGCCTTCCTCTATCCGTACTGGTGGATGCTGGTCAGCGCTTTCCGCTCAACGCGCGCGATCATGGATTCGCCGCTGCGCCTGCTCCCCGAGCGGTTCGACCTGTCGATCCTGTCCGGAATCTCGAACATCGGCGGGGTGCCCTTGCTGCGCTACATCGTCAATTCGATCGGCATCACCGCTGTTTCGACGCTGCTCAGTGTTGCCGTGACGGCGCTTGGTGCCTATGCGCTGACGCGCCGGCCGAAGCTGCCGGGCTTTACCGTGCTGCGCTACGGTTTTCTCGTCACCATCATGTATCCCTACATGCTGCTGGTCATTCCGGTCTATCTGGTCATGTTCAAGCTTGGCCTGCTCGGCACCTATGCCGGGATCATCCTGTTTCTGGCGCTGGGGCCGATCCAGTTCTTTCTGTTCGAGCAGTTCTTCCGCAAGATTCCGGGCGAAGTGATCGAGGCCGCCATCATCGACGGGGCGAGCGAGGCACAGGTCCTGTTCCGCGTGGTTCTGCCCATGGCGGCGCCGATCACCGCGACGGTGGCTCTGATCACCTTCCTGCTCAACTGGGCGCAGTGGTTTCCGATTCTCGTCATTTCCAAGACGCCCGATACGTACACGCTGCCGGTGGCGCTGCTGGCGATGAATACCGAACTGGGTTCCAACTTTCAGGGCATCATGGCGTTGTCCGTCATCACCACCCTGCCGGTTGCGGTGCTGTTTCTTGCGGCACAGAAGCGCGTGATGGACGGCATGGCGTCCGGCGCGGTGAAGGGATGAGTGCCATGTTCGACAATGCGGCGAAGTCCATCCGCATCGATGCCATCGAGCGCAGCCGTCAGAAAACTCTGGCGTGGCTTTCGTCGATGCAGGTGCCGGGTGCAGTCCGCGGTGCACTGCGCATTTCGGCGGCACATGATGCGGCCCGCTGGCCGGGCGTGATCCTCTACGGCACGTACAACGGCATCCTGTGCCTTGACCTGATCGGCGGGCTGGACCGTTTCACCGCACAGGACAGGCTTGCTCTGACGCAATGGCTTGAGGGCCATCGACGCCCCGATGGCATTTTCCGCGTGCCGGGCATGACGGAGGATGCGGTATTCAAGAAGCCGGATCGTGAGGAAACCTGGCGGTACATCGACTTCCACGTCACCAATTATACCCTTGGCGCGATTGACGCCCTGATGCCGGGCCGAGTTCCGAATCTGCGCTTTGCCGAGCCGTTTCTTGATCCGCTGACGCTCAAGGCATGGCTCTGCGACCGCGATCTGAACGATCCGTGGCAGGAGGGGAACAACATCGTCAATCTGGCGGGCTTCCTGTTGCTGCTGCGGCGCGATGGCGATGTCGCGACCCAAGCCCGCGCGGATGCGGCGCTTGAGATACTCTACGGCTGGCATGACCGGCTGCGCGAGCCGACGACGGGCTTCTGGGGTGTCGGCCAATTGTCCGATCCTGTCCGCCTTCTGCACGCCTTTGCCGGGTCGATGCACAATTTCCACATCTGGTATCATGAAGGACGGACACCAACGGCGTTCGAACGCTCGGTCGACTATGTGCTGACGCTGCCCCCCCGCATCGATTCCGCCTGCATCGATGTCGATGCTGTCGATGTTCTGGTTCATGCGCTGACCTTGCTCGACTACCGCCAGATGGAGATCCGCGCCTGGCTTTCGGCCATGCTCTCTGCCTTGCTGGACGACCAGAACGCGGATGGCGGCTTCTGCGACGTCCGGTCCGGCATTCGGCGGCAGGATGGCTGGGTGAAGGGCTACGAGGAGCCGCAAGGGCTTTCAAATACCTTTGCGACCTGGTTTCGCTGGATCGCCATCGCGATGATCGCCGATGCGCTGTTTCCCGGCCAGCGGACGTGGGGGTTCCGGCGCATGATCGGTATCGGATACCGCCTGACGGCTGGACCTTGCCGATGACCGATTCCCATTCGGTTGATCCCTTTCATCATCTGCATGACGAAAGTTACGCCAGCGCCTATTCCCACGGGCTTGTCGGGGCAGATCAGTATGTCCCCATCGGTGGCCGGGCGGTTCAGGACCTCAATGGCCCATGGTCCATGACGCTTGACCTGTTTGACGAGGGACTGCGTCAGCGCTGGTATGCTCTGGACGATTGTCCCGCCTCGCAATGGGCACTTCCGCGCGACTACGAGATCGATGCCGGAGACCTTGTGCCGGTTCCGTCGTGCTGGACTGTGCTCAAACCTGAATGGACGTTCTTCGAAGGCGCAGCCTGGTATACACGCCGGTTTGACTGGTCCTGCGGGCCGGACGACGAGCGTGTCGTGCTCAATATCGGTGCGGCGAACTATGCAGCGCTTGTGTTTCTCAACGGCGTGTTTGTCGGCGGTCACCGGGGTGGTTCAACGCCGTTCACGCTTGATGTGACTGCGGAGTTGCGTCACGGCAGCAATCGGCTCCAGGTAATGGTTGAAAATCGCCGCTGTGCGAGCCGCGTCCCGATGCACCATTTCGACTGGTTCAACGATGGCGGGTTGTATCGGGACGTGTCCCTGATGCGGTTGCCGTCCATCCATATCCGCAGGGCGACGGCGACGTTGCTGCCGGGCGGCAA
>CALCZO010000264.1 GCA_937903315.1 uncultured Alphaproteobacteria bacterium | reverse complement strand
TGCCCTGCCTGACGGCGAGGACCTGCTCGCCAGCCAGCGTCAGCGTGTCGATCTTGCCGGTGTCAGGCTGGCGGCAGCCGCCCGCGCGGGCATCGATCGGCGGCGCGGCGTGCTGGCCGGTCTTGCCCGCCGGTTGCAGGGCCAGACGCCGGAAGCGCGGCTGGCCCGCTTCGGCGAACGCATTGCCGGTCTGGCCGCGCGGCTCGGCGCGGCTCCTGCGCTCATGCAGCGCCAGCGCCGGCAGGCGCTCGAAACGCTCGGTCAACGTCACCTGCGCGCGCTGGTCCATCGCCTGTCGCTGGAGCGGACCGAGAGTGCCCACCGCCGCGACCGTTTGGCTACGCTGGCCGCACGGCTCCAGCGCGCCGGTCGCGACCGCTTCCAGCGTGATCGCCAGCGCCTCGCGACGCTGGCCGCGCTGATCAATTCTCTCGGCTATCGTCAGGTGCTGGCGCGCGGCTTTGCACTGGTGCGTGATCAGGCCGGCCAGCCGGTCCGCGCCAGTGCGGCGGTCAGCCCGGGCATGGCGCTGACCATCGAACTGGCCGACGGTGCGTTTGCCGCCCGCGCCGGGGAGGGCGATCCCGCCGCTGCGGACGCGCGCCCCCGTGCCGCGCCGCCGCGGACGACCAAGCCGAAGGACGGGCGCGGCGGGCAGGGCGACCTGTTCTGATGTGCCGCGCACTGTTTTTGACAAACCGCTGAATCAGCGCGAAGACACCGCACCATGTTCAAGAATGTCCTGAAAGTCGGCGGCTGGACGCTGCTCTCGCGGATCACCGGCTTTGCCCGCGATATCCTGATGGCGGCCATCGTCGGCGCAGGACCGTTGATGGATGCGTTTGCCGTCGCGTTCCGCCTGCCCAATCATTTCCGTGCGATCTTTGGCGAGGGGGCTTTTGCCAACGCCTTCGTGCCCGCCTACACCCGCGTGCGCACGCAGGCCGGCCCGCCGGCGGCGGATCTGTTCCATGGCCGCATCCTGACCCTGCTGATCGGTTCGCAACTGCTGCTGCTGGGGCTGGCGCTGGGCTGGACATCGGGGCTTGTCGCGCTGCTCGCGCCGGGGTTCGCGGCCCGGCCCGAGGTGTTTGCGCTAACCACGGACCTGACGCGGATCACCTTCCCCTATCTGTTCTGCATGACGCTGGTGACGTTGTGGGCCGATGCGCTGGCGGCCACCAAACGGTTCACGGCAGCGGCGGCGGCGCCGATCCTGCTCAACATGACGATGATCGCGGCATTGCTGGTCGCATCCGGCTTTGCCACGCCGGCCCATGCGGCGGCCTGGGGCGTTTTGCTGGCTGGCCTGCTCGAACTCGCGCTGCTGTTTGCTGCCGCGCGCCGGGCCGGGGTGCTGGTTGCGCCCAGACGCCCGGTGCTCGATACGGATGTCCGTGCCTTCTTCCGCGCCTTCGGTCCGGCGGTCATCGGCTCGGCCGGGGTGCAGATCGCGCTGCTGGCCGATACGATCATCGTTTCGTTCCTGCCCACGGGCGGGGCCTCCGCGCTCTACTATGCCGACCGGCTCTATCAGCTGCCCATCGGCGTCATCGGCATTGCTGTCGGCACGGTGCTGCTGCCTGAAATGAGCGGGCTGATCGCGGCCGACAAGCCCGATGCCGCGCACCGGGCGCAGAACCGGGCAATGGGCTTTACGATGCTGCTGGCGGCCCCCTTTGTTGCGGCGTTCCTCGTCATCCCCGATCTGATCGTCGCGGCGCTGTTCGAGCGCGGTAATTTCAACCATGCGGCGGGCCTCGCGGCGGCTGGCGTGCTGGCGGCCTACACGATCGGTCTGCCTGCGGTCGTGCTGATCCGCAGCGCCGTCGCCTCATTCACCGCGCGGGGCGATACGAAAACGCCGCTCTGGGCGTCGCTGACGGCGATTGCCTGCAATCTGGCGCTGAAACTGGTGTTGTGGCAGCCGCTCGGTGCGGCGGGGCTGGCGCTGGCAACGGCCATCGGCGCGTGGATCAATGTCGGCCTGCTGATGGTGCTGGCCACACGGCAGGGCAAGGCCGCGCCGGACGCTACGCTGCTGCGCACGCTTGGGGTCGCGGCGCTGGCTGCGCTGATGCTGGCGGCGTGCTTTCTGGTCATCCGCGCCCCGCTGCTGGCGCTGGCCGAATCGCTGATGCCGCGCCTTGCGCGCGAAGTGACGCTGGCGACCCTCGGCCTTGCCGGTCTTGCGGTCTATGGCGCGACGGCGCTCGGCCTTGCCCGCGTGCTGGACGTGCCGCTGCGCCGGCGCTGATCAGCGCGCCGGATGCAGCCCGACGAACACCGGCGTGCAGCGGCCATAGCCGGGCGGCAGCGGGTGATGCGCCTGATGCCGTGCGACGAACCGGCCGCAGGCGTCGGCGCTGACAAAGCAGCCCTGATAGCTGCGATAATCGCGGAACGTGCCGTCGCCCCAGCGCCCGCGGCGGTTCTGTCCGCCCAGAACGGTGCCGACATAGAGCGTGCTGATGCCGGTGGCGCGGTGCAGGGCATGGCAGTTCGGCCCGTCGTTGAGGGTCGGACCGGGCAGGCGACGGGCCTCAGCCACGCCGGCGGCAAGGATCAGGGCGAGCGGCACAAGCGTGCGGGCAAGAGCGGTCATGACGGGGCCTCCGGCGGACGAGACAGCGATCATGCCTGAATCGGCCGCTGCACCCCAGAACCTTCGCACGAAAGGGTGAACGTCAGGCTCTGGACGCCGCCTTGAAATTGCCATCGGACCCCGTACCGTCGAAAGCCGAGTGTCACCACCGATCCCGTGCACAGGAGCATCCCCATGCGATTGTCCGTTTTCGCCGCCGGCCTGATTCTGGCCGGCTCCACCGTTCTCGCCGTTGCCCAGAGCCACGGCGGCATGGACCATTCCAAGCACGGCAGCGCCGGGGCAGCGGCCACAAGCGCGTCCACGGCGGCGTTCGAGGCCGCCAACGAGCGGATGCACAAGGACATGGCGATCGCCTTTTCCGGCGATGCCGATGTCGATTTTGTCCGTGGCATGATCCCGCACCATCAGGGCGCGATCGACATGGCGAAGGTCGTGCTTGAGTTCGGCAAGAATGCCGAAACGCGCAAGCTGGCCGGTGAGATCATCGCGGCACAGGAAAAGGAAATCGCGATGATGAAGGCCTGGCTGAAACAGCGCGGCAAGTAACGCCGCCCTTGCTCCGGAACCTCCCGCTTCGGCGGGAGGTCACCCCTTCGAATGGGCGAAATCCATGTAGAGGTCACGCGCCCGTCGCGTCAGCGGGCCGGGTTGCAGGTCGCGGTCGTCGATTTTCGTCACCGCGACGATCTTGGAATAGTTGCCCGAGGTGAAAATCTCGTCAGCCCCCTCGAAATCGGCATAGGAGAGGGCCTTTTCGATCACCTCGATCCCGTCGGCACGCATCAGTCCGATCGTCCGCTGGCGGGTGATTCCGTTGAGGAACGAGCCGTTCGGGATCGGCGTGAACACCACCCCGTCCTTGACCATGAACACGTTGGCGGTGCAGGTTTCGGCGACATTGCCCAGCATGTCGCGCACCAGGGCGTTTGAAAAGCCGCGCGACCGCGCCTCGCGCAGTGCCCGCCCGTTCTGAGGATAGAGACAGCCGGCCTTCGCATCGGTCGGTGCGCTTTCCACCGTCGGCCGGCGGAACGGCGACAGCGTGATCGAGGCCCCGCCATAGGCGGTGCCCATCGGCGCTTCGAACAGGCAGAGACAGAACCGCGTCGTTTCCGCGTCGGGATTGATGGCGCTGCCGTCCTCGTATTCCGCCCAGTACATCGGCTTGACATAGAGCGCCGCGCCGGCGGGGAACTTCTTCACCCCCTCCGCGCAGAGCCCGAGCATCGTCTCGACACTCTGCGTTGCTTTCAGCCCGATGACCGGTGCCGAGCGGTTGAGCCGCGCGAAATGCAGGTCGAGATCGGGGCCGACGCCATCGAACACCCGGCCCCCGTCAAACACCGTCGAGGCAAGCCAGAACGCATGGCTGCGCGGCCCGGTCAGCGGCGGATTGCCCTCCAGCCACGCGCCATCCACGAATGTCCATGTCTGCGACCAGCTCTTCATCGCCCGCTCCCGTGCCTTGCCAGAACGCCAGCGGACATAAAACCGCGCTCCGCGTCAACGGCAAAGCGTTGATCGATGCGATCAGTACAGCGAATGGCGGGGATCAGACGAACTGCGACAGGCCCGGAATTGCCCCGACGATCTCACCCATCGCGTCCTCGCCCGCCTTCTCGCGGCCGAAGGCGAAGACTTCCCGCGAGATCGACTGGATCTGTCCCATCGACAGGCCGGAGGCCATCATCTGTGCGCCAAGGCCCATCACGCCGCCGCCGCCCATCATGCCCATCACCGAACCCATCATCCCGCCGCCGGTACTGGCTGCGGCCAGCGTCTCGACTCCCGGAACCGTGGCGACCAGCGTGCCATAGCTTTCGGCCGGCGCTTCCTTTTTCAGGAACGCAAAGATCATGCCGACGGCCTTTTCGGCGAGTGCGCCGTCAATGCCGGCAGCGGTCGCGACGCGGCCTACCAGTTCCTCGATCATGCCTGCTTCCTCCACTTGAGCCGATCCCTCCCTACAGGGCGAATCACGGTCGCGCAAGATAGTTTAGATGTAAACAAAAATGCCCGTCCTGCGTCCCGAATGCCTGTTTCAAACCGCCGGAGCGCGCACTATACAGATCGGCAACGCAAAGCGAACGACGGACCGCACCATGCCCACCCTGACCGCGCCGGACGGCACGATACTCATCGGCAAGAGCCACAAGGCCGAGGTGCTGACCCTCAAGCTCGCCAACCGCCACGGGCTGGTCACCGGCGCCACCGGCACCGGCAAGACGGTGACGCTCCAGACCATGGCCGAGGAGTTTTCGAAGGCCGGCGTGCCGGTCTTTGCCGCCGACATCAAGGGCGACCTTTCCGGCATCGCCGCGCCGGGTCGGGGGGAGGCGCATTTCGTCAAGCGCTGCGAGGAAATCGGCGTCGAATACAAGGCGGATGTCTTTCCGGTCACCTTCTGGGACCTGTTCGGCGATCAGGGTCATCCGATCCGCACGACGATTGCCGAAATGGGGCCGCTGCTGCTGTCGCGCCTGTTACAGCTCAACGAGGTGCAGGAGGGGGTGCTCAACATCCTGTTCCGCTACTGCGACGAGAACAAGCTGCTGCTGCTCGACCTCAAGGACCTGCGCGCCATGCTGGCCGAATTCGGCTCGAACAAGGCATTGCAGGGCGAGTTGATGGCGACCTACGGCAACGTCACGCCGCAGACCGTCGGTGCGATCCAGCGGCAGTTGCTGGTGCTGGAAACGCAGGGCGCGGACCGCTTCTTCGGCGAACCGGCGCTTGATATTCTCGATCTGATGAAGACCGATGCGGCCGGTCGCGGCATGGTCAACATCCTCGCCGCCGACAAGCTGATGGAATCGCCGCGGCTCTACGCCACCTTCCTGCTGTGGCTGCTGACCGAACTGTTCCAGGAACTGCCCGAGG
>CALCZO010000263.1 GCA_937903315.1 uncultured Alphaproteobacteria bacterium | reverse complement strand
TGGAAGCGTCCGAGGCGGACATTACCTTCAAGGATGGGATGTTCTCGGTGGCCGCCGCCGACAAGAAGGTCGATTTCGGGTCGGTCGCCTTGCAGGCCTATGTCGCGCACAAGTTCACTGGCGCCGAGCTTGAACCGGGGCTGAAGGAGGGCGCGTTCTACGATCCCACCAACTTCACCTTCCCCGCCGGGGTGCATATCTGCGAGGTCGAGATCGATCCCGAAACCGGCGTTACCCGGATCGACCGCTGGACGGCTGTGGACGATTTCGGCAACGTCATCAATCCGATGATCGTCGAGGGACAGGTCCATGGCGGGATTGCGCAGGGCGTCGGACAGGCGATGTGCGAAGGCACCGTCTATGGCAAGGACGGCCAGCTTCTGACCGCCAGCTACATGGATTACCACATGCCGCGGGCGGACGACCTGCCCTCGTTCACGGTGGCGACCACCAACACGCCGTGCCCGTCCAATCCGCTCGGCATCAAGGGCTGCGGCGAGGCCGGGGCGATTGCCGCGCCGCCGGCGGTGATCAATGCAATCACCGATGCGCTCGGGCATGAAGAGGTCACCATGCCGGCAACGGCGCAGGAAGTCTGGCGTGCCGCACGCAAGATGCGGTCGATGGCTGCGGAATAAGGAGAAGGTCCGATGTACGCTTTCAAATATCACCGTCCGGCCTCGCTCAGGAAAGCAGCCGGGATCGCCGCCAAACACGAGGACGCCAAGTTGCTGGCCGGCGGGCACACGCTGCTGCCGACGATGAAGAACCGGCTCGCAAGCCCAGGCCATATCATTGATCTCAGTGGTCTTTCCGAGCTGTCGGGCGTGACCCGGAAGGGGCGCAACCTTGTCATCGGGGCCATGACGCGCCATGCCGATGTGGCCGACGATGCCGATGTGCAGGCCGCTCTGCCGGGGCTTGCGGCGCTGGCCGGCAACATCGGCGATCCGCATGTGCGCAACCGCGGAACGATCGGCGGTTCGGTGGCCAACAACGATCCGGCAGCCGATTATCCGGCCGCCTGCCTTGCACTCGGCGCGACGATCCATACCAACAAGCGCAAGATTGCGGCCGACGCGTACTTCACCGGCCTGTTCTCGACCGCCCTTGAGGCGGACGAGATCATCACCAAGATTTCCTTCCCGGTCGGGGGCAAGTTCGCCTATGCGAAATTCCCTAACCCCGCCTCGCGCTATGCGATGGTCGGTGTTGCGGTGTCCAAACGCGGGGCCGAGGTCCGGGTCGCGGTCACGGGCGCGGGTGCGGACGGCGTATTCCGCTGGGACGAGGCCGAGAAGGCCCTTGCCGCGCGGTTTTCGGCCAAATCGCTCGATGGCAAGAGCCATCCGGCGAAAGGGCTGAACGGCGACATCCACGCGTCTGCGGAGTATCGCGGTCATCTGATCGGCGTCATGGCGCGCCGGGCTGTCGCGGCTGCGACGGGCAAGTGAAGCGGGAAGAGCGCCCTTTTCCGGAGTCATTGCGGGGAGGGCGCAGGGACCGACGCGGCGATCCAGATGGTTTTGATCTCATGACGAGGGTCTGCTGGATTGCTTCGTCGCTCTGCTTTGCGCAATGACGGTTGATATGATGCGTTCCGGTCTGCCTGCCTCGATTGACGAAACCGTTTCCCTGCTGACATCAGGGCATTACGTCGCCGACCGGGGGCTTGCGACAGTGGTGTTCCTGGCGCTCAGGATGGGGCGTCCGCTGTTTCTTGAAGGCGAGGCCGGGGTTGGCAAGACGGAAATTGCGAAGGTTCTCGCCAATACGCTGGGGCGGTCGCTGATCCGGCTTCAATGTTATGAGGGGCTGGACGTTTCGTCGTCTGTCTACGAATGGAACTATGCCGGCCAGATGATGGAAATCCGGCTTGCCGAGGCGGCTGGCGAGACTGATCGCACGCGGCTTGGTTCGGATGTGTTTTCGGAAAAGCATCTGATCAAACGCCCGCTGCTCAAGGCGCTGGAGCCGGATGCGGCCGGCGCGCCGGTGTTGTTGATCGACGAGCTTGACCGGACGGATGCGGCGTTCGAGGCCTATCTTCTTGAAATCCTCTCTGATTTTCAGGTGACGGTGCCGGAACTCGGAACCTTCCGCGCGCCCGCGCCGCCGATCGTGGTGATCACGTCCAACCGGACGCGCGAAATCCATGACGCGCTCAAGCGCCGCTGTCTCTACCACTGGGTCGATTATCCCGATTCAGCCCGGGAACTGGCCATTCTGAAGGCAAAACACCCGCAAACGCCGGCAAAGCTGGCGCGGCAGGTGGTGGCTTACGTGCAGGCGATCCGCAAGGAGGACCTGTTCAAGTCGCCCGGCGTTGCCGAGACGCTGGACTGGGCGACCGCGCTGGTCGAACTCGACGCCGTGGCGCTCGATCCGGCGCTGGTGACCGATACCCTTGGCGTCCTTCTCAAGTATCAGGACGATATCGCCAAGATACAGGGCACCAAGGCCAAGGAATTGCTTGACAGGGTGAAAGCCGAAACGCGGTGATCATGGGTCGGGGAGGCAGGCATTGACGATGCCAGAAACCGCCGCCGGGACCGGTCATCTTGCGGAAAATATCGCCTATTTCGCCCGTGCCCTGCGGGCTGCCGGTGTACCGGTCGGCCCCGGCGCGGTGGTCGATGCGGTCGCGGCCGTGGCGGTCGCCGGCATTGGTCACCGGGGGGATTTCAAGGCCACGCTTCAGGCCATTCTGATCAAGAAGCGCGAGCACATGCCGGTTTTCGAACAGGCGTTCGCGATTTTCTGGCGGCGGCGCGCACTGGTCGAGCGGATGATGGCGACGATGATGCCGGTGGCGCCCGGCACGCCCGACCAGCCGAGGCAGGAGGCGCTCAGGCGGGTGTCCGAAGCGCTGTATAACGATGCCAACCGGGATCCCGAGCAGATCGAGGAACAGAAGATCCTCGATGCCCGCATGACGCTTTCGGATCTCGAAGTGTTCAAGTCCCGCGATTTCGAGCAGATGAGTTCAGCCGAGATCGAGGAGGCCAAACGGCAGGTGCGCACGCTGGTCCTGCCGCTCGACACGGTGGCGACGCGGCGGCTGCGGGCGGATGCGCGAGGGCGTCTGATCGATCCGCGCGGGTCGCTCAGGGCGAGCATGCGGGCCGGGTCCGGCAGTATCGTGCTGACGCGGCGCAGCCGTGCCACCCGGCATCCGCCGCTGGTGGCGCTGGTCGACATCTCGGGCTCGATGAGCCGCTACAGTCAGGTGTTCCTGCACTTCCTGCACGCGCTGGCGAAAACCGGGCGCAAGGTCCATTCGTTCGTGTTCGCCACCGAGCTGACGAATGTCTCGCGGGCGCTTCAGGCGCACAAGGATCCCGATCTGGCGCTCGGGGCGGCGTCGCGGCAGGTGCGCGACTGGGACGGCGGGACACGGATCGGCGGGGCGCTGCATGATTTCAATCGCAAATGGTCGCGGCGCGTGCTGTCCGGCGGGGCGGTGGTGCTGCTGATCACCGACGGGCTGGAACGGCAGGGCACGGACGCGCTGGCGTTCGAGGCCGACCGGCTGCACCGGTCCTGCCGCCGGCTGATCTGGCTCAATCCGCTGTTGCGGTTTGATGGCTTTGAGGCCAAGGCGGCCGGCATCCGGGCGCTGCTGCCACATGTTGACGAGTTCAGGACGCTGCACAATCTTAATGCCATCGGCGATCTTGTCCGGGCGCTGTCCGGCGACGCGGTCGGAGCGAGCGATCCGCGCCGGTTCCGGATCGGATAGGCCGGGCCAACAAGGAGAGGCTGCCATGAGCACTACCGACGATGATATTCTGGCTGCCGCCGAAACCTGGGCCCGAGAGGGGCGCGGCGTGGCGCTGGCGACGGTGGTGCAGACCTGGGGCTCGGCGCCGCGCCCGGTCGGCTCGCATCTCGTCATCGACGCTGAGGGCAATTTCCTCGGTTCGGTGTCGGGCGGCTGTGTCGAGGGGGCGGTGGTGACCGAAGCGCTGGAGGTGATCGCATCGGGCGCAGCGCGGACGCTGACGTTCGGCGTTGCTGACGAGACAGCGTGGCGCGTTGGCCTGACCTGCGGCGGCAGGATCGCCGTCTATGTGGAGCCGGTATCATGAAACTGGCGGATCTGGCGGCCCTGAACGCGGAAAAGGCGGCGCGGCGCGCGGCGGTTCTGGTGACCGACACGGCGGCGGGCGAGACGCGCCTGATCCGCGCGGCGGAACTGGCCGCTGCCCCGCTGACCGGTTCGGCGCTCGGGATGGCGGCGGCGGAGGCGATCCGCACCGGACGGTCGGGGATGGCCGAGATCGACGGGCGGGCGCTGTTCCTGACCGCGCACGTCCCCCCGGTGCGGGTGGTGGTGACCGGCGCGGTGCATATCAGCCAGGCGTTGCAGCCGATGGCGCGGCAGGTCGGGCTGGATGTGACGATCATCGATCCGCGCACGGCGTTTGCCACGCCCGAACGGTTTCCCGGCGGCACGGTGCTGGCCGAGTGGCCCGAGGCGGCGCTGCCAAAGGTCGGGCTCGACGTTTACACCGCCTTTGTCGCGCTGACGCATGATCCGAAGATCGACGATCCGGGATTGATCGCGGCGCTGAGTGCCCGGTGTTTTTATATCGGCGCGCTGGGCAGTCGCAAAACCCATGCGGCGCGCGTGGCGCGGCTGAAGGACAAGGGCTTTTCCGACGAGGCGATCGGTGCCATCCATGCCCCGGTCGGCATCGATATCGGGGCCATCAGCCCGGCGGAAATCGCCGTCTCGATCGTTGCCGAAATCATCGCGGCACTCAGGATGCGCGGAGCATGAAATTCGGCCCGGTTGCCGTGAGCGAGGCGTCGGGGGCGATCCTCGCTCATGCCGTCCGGCAGGGCGGTCTGGTGCTGCGCAAGGGCACGGTGCTCGGCGACGGCGATTGCGCGCGGCTGCGGCAAGCGGGGGTCGACACCGTGGTCGTCGCGCGGCTGGAGCCGGACGACCTTGGCGAGGATGCCGCCGCTCATGCGCTGGCGACCGCGCTGGCAGGTCAAAACGTGCGGGTCGAGGCGCCGTTTACCGGCCGGGCCAATCTGTTTGCCGAGGCGGCGGGCGTGCTGATGCTCGATCCGGTCCGTCTCGATGCGGTCAATCTGATCGATCCGGCAGTGACGGTGGCGACCCTGCCGTCCTTCCGCGCCGTGGTGGCCGGGGAGATGATCGGTACGGTCAAGATCATCCCGTTCGCGGTGCCGTCCGCGCTGGCCCAAGCGGCGTGCACGGCGGGGGCAGGCGCGCTGTCGGTCGCGCGCTACCGTGCGCGGTCCGTCGCCGTGCTGTCGACCGTTCTGCCGGGGCTGAAGCCGTCCGTGATCGACAAGACCCTGAAGGTGACCGGCGAGCGGCTGGCTGTCGCGGGGGCCTCCATCGTGCACGAGGCGCGCGTCGCGCATGAGCCGGACGCGCTCGCGGCAGCGCTGAAGGCGGCGCGGGGGCAGGCGGAGATGATCATCGTCTTCGGCGCCTCGGCAATCACCGACCGGCTCGATGTCATTCCGGCGGGGCTGGAAGCAGCGGGCGGCACGGTCGCGCATCTCGGGATGCCGGTCGATCCGGGCAATCTGCTGATGCTCGGATACCTTGATGGTGTCCCGGTGATCGGTGCGCCGGGCTGTGCGCGCTCGCCGCGCGAAAACGGCTTCGACTGGGTGTTGCAGCGGCTTCTGGCTGATGTGCCGGTGACCGGGCGGGACATCCAGCGCATGGGCGTCGGCGGGCTGCTGATGGAAATCGTCTCCCGCCCGCAGCCGCGCGACGGCGAGGGCGAGGAGGCGGCTGTGCCCCGTCCGCCGCTTGGCGTGCTGCTGCTGGCCGCCGGTCGTTCGACACGGATGGGTCCGCTCAACAAGCTGACAGCGCCCGTGGCCGGCAAGCCGATGGTGCGCCATGCGGCGGAGGCAGCGGTGGCCGCCGGCATCGGTCCTGTGATTGTCGTCACCGGGCATGACGCCGAGGCTGTGCATGCGGCGCTGGCCGACATGCCGCTGCGATTTGTTCACAATGCTGACTATCAGCAAGGGCTGTCAACGTCGCTGAAGGCCGGCGTTGCGGCACTCGATCCTGCCACCGGCGGCGCACTGGTACTGCTGGGCGACATGCCGGGCGTGCGGGCTGCGCTGATCCGGCGGCTGGCGGCGGTGTTCGGCGACGAACCTGCGACCGGCGCTGTCGTGCCAGTGACGCTTGCCGGACGCGGCAATCCGGTCCTGATCGGACGGGTGCTGTTTCCTGCCGTAATGGGGCTGACGGGTGATGCGGGGGCGCGCAAGCTGATCGACGCGGCGGGCGCGGATATCACCGAGGTCGTCGTGGACGAGGCGGCCGTGCATCTCGACATCGACACGCCGGAAGCGCTGGCGGCCTTCCGGTCCGGTCAGTAGGTGACCCACAGGCTGCCTGCGGCATAGAGGCCGGGCCGGTGGCGCTCGTCCCACATCACGCCACCGGAGACGACCGCTTCCATCCGCCATAGTTTGAGGTCGGACAGGTGCAGGCCGATCTTGGCCTTGCCGGACGAGCGGGTGACCGACGCGCCGACTTCCGGGCCGATCGCCAGCAGCCACCCGTCCGGGCGATAGCCGTAGCGCAGGCGCGCCCACAGGCTGCCGGCCGCCGTATCGCCGAGCATGGCGAGCGCAACGTGCTGGCGGGCATCGGGACGCAGCCAGATGTTGGCTTCCAGCGCGACGCCGGTGCGCCAGCGGGCCGGCCGGGTCGACCACTTGGCCAGCGCATGGGACAGGCCGAATCCGAGCGAGACAAAGCCGATTCCAGCCGATTGTTCGACGCCGATGACGGCGCGCGCCTGCCGGTCGACCGCATCGAGCGGCATGCGCCCGCGGCGGTAGCGCTGGGCATCGGACAGGGACAGGCCGGACGTTGCGGCGATAAAGCCACGGGTTGCCGCGCCTTGTGCACCGAAGCTGCGCTTGACGCCGGTGGCGGCGAAGACCGAGCCGTCGTCGCTGTCGATGCTGGCAAAGACGGTGTCGGAAAAGGCAAGCGCGGACAGGCCGGACGCGGCGGCGGGTGTCGCCACCACGGTCGCGACCAGTCCTGCTGCGGCGATCGATGCCCTGTTCATTGCCAGCCTGCCCTTGCAAGACAGTCAAGCGCAACCATAGCGCGCCGACCATCAACCTTTGATTGTGTTTTGCGCTGATCCCCAGCGCGGATGCGGCGCGCGTGCGTTCCTTGGCAGGGGCGCGAGGGCGTGGCATAGGCGGACGATGACTCCGCTGCCTTCAATCCAGATCCTGCGCGCGTTGGCGGCGCTGGCGGTGGCCTATGGCCATGCCGGCAACGACCTGATGCGGCTCACCGGCGGGATCGGCGCGCCGTTGCAGGGGCTGAGCGGGGCCGGCGTCGACCTGTTCTTCGTCATTTCCGGCTTTGTGATGGTGCTGTCCTCGGCGCCGCTGTTCGGCACGCCGGGCGGGGCGGGGGTGTTCCTGCGGCGGCGGCTGGCGCGGATCGTGCCGCTCTACTGGGCAACCACGACGCTGTTTCTCGCCGTGATGGTGCTGGTGCCCGGCGCGGTGCGGGCCGATGGGGCCAGTCTTGCCGACATCGTACGGTCGTTTCTGTTCGTGCCTTACCTCAGGGCCGATACCGGGCTGATCCAGCCGCTCTACAGCCTTGGCTGGACGCTGAACTACGAGATGTTCTTCTATGTGCTGTTCGCGGCGGGACTGGCGCTGACGATGGCGCGCGGCGCCGCCGCTGTCGCCGGTGTTCTGGTGCTGATCGTGGGTGCTGGGGCGGTGTTTGTGCCGGAGGTCGCGGCTCTCCGGTTCTGGAGTGATCCGATCATGCTGGAATTCGCCCTCGGCATGGGGATCGGGCTGGCCCATGTGCGGGGTGTCGTCGTCTCCCGTGCTGCGGCCGTTGCTGCGGGCTGTGCGGCGCTGGCGGCGTTCGGCTGGGCCAATCAGGGCGGGGTGCTGCCCATCGGCTGGGCACGGTTTTACGGCGCCGGCCTGCCGATGGCGGTGCTGGTGGCGGCGGTGGCGCTGGCGCCGGCTGTGCCATTGTTATCGCTGTTCAAGCCGCTGGTGGCGCTCGGGGATGCGTCCTATGCGCTGTATCTGATCCATCCGATGGTCATCCGCCCGCTGGTGCTGGTCTGGGAGCGGGCCGGATGGGGCGGGACGGCGCTGTTCATCGTGGCCGCGCTGGCTGCCAGTGCGACGGTGGCGCTGGTGATCTTCCGGTGGCTCGAACGGCCGGTGACGCGGGCCTTGCAGGGCTGGGCGCGGGGTGAGCCGGGCCGTCGTTAACAATCGCTTGCAACCGGGCTGGATATTTCACCGCGAACCGTTACATAAAGGGCTTCACAGGTGCCCCATTCGTTCCGTGTCCACATCGTCCGATACCGCCAGCATTGGCGACATCCTCCAGGGTCTGGTTACCGCGAGCGATGCCGCTGCCGACGGCAAAATCTCGCTTGACGAGATGGTGTCTGCGTTCGGGAACCGCGCCTTCGGCATCATCTTCCTGCTGTTCGGCCTGCCCAATTGCTTCCCGATGCCGCCGGGCCTGCCGATTCTGGCCGGGGTGGTGATCATTGTCGTGTCGGTTCAGATGGTCGCCGGAGCGGACCATCTGGTGCTGCCGCGCTGGCTCGGTCAACGGCGGATCGCCAGCGGGCTGCTTCGGACGATGCTCGACAAATCTGCAAAGCCTCTGGCCTATCTGGAAAAATTTGCGCGGCCGCGGTTGCCGCTGCTGTCCGGCCGCATCATGCGGCGGGCCATCGGGGTGGCGGGGCTGGCGCTTGGCATCGCGCTGATGGCGCCGATCCCGGTATTTGGCGGCATTCCTGCCGGCATTGCGGTGACGATCCTCGGCCTTGCGTTTGCGCAGGAGGACGGCGCGCTGATCGGTTTCGGCGTCGTGGTGGCGACGCCGATCGCGCTGGCCGTCACCTCGGCGATGATGTTCGCGATCTTTCAGGGCGCAGCGGCGTTCTTCTGACCGGGCTCAGGCCGCTTCCGCCGGCAGAGCGATGTCGCGACCGTTGGTGCGCTCGATCAGGGCGGTTACATCCTCGACGCAGGTGGGGCGGGCAAACAGATAGCCCTGCAGATGATGGCAGCCGACGGCCTGCAGGAAGCGCTGCTGCTCCTCCGTCTCCACGCCTTCGGCCGTCACCTCAAGCCCGAGCGCACGGCCAAGATGGACGATGGAATGGACGAGGATCGCCGATTCGCCGGTCGCTTCCATGCTTTCGAGGAACGACTTGTCGATCTTGATCCGGTCGAAGGCGAAGCGGCGCAGATAGATCAGGCTGGAATAGCCGACGCCGAAATCGTCGAGCGCGAACCGGACGCCCATCTGGCGCAGGTCCATGATCGCGGCTTCCGCAGCATCGGCGTCATCGACGACGACGCCCTCGGTCAGTTCCAGTTCAAGACGGGCCGGGTCGAAGCCTGTTTCTTCCAGAATGCGAGCGACGGCAGACACGAAGTCCTTCTGGCGGAACTGGACCGGCGAGACATTGACCGAGACGTTGAGCCCCGGCCAGCGGCGCGCATCAAGGCAGGCCTGCCGCAGCACCCATTCGCCTAAGGCCGAGATCAGGCCGCGCTCCTCGGCGATGGCGATGAACTGGTTGGGCGGAATGATGCCGCGCTCGGGATGGTTCCAGCGCACCAGCGCTTCAAGCGAGACAATCCGGCTGCCGTCGGTGGTGACGATCGGCTGATAGTACAGCACCAGATGCTTCTGCTCGATGGCGGTCCGCAGCTCGTCCTCGACGATCTTCTTGAGCCGCAGCGTCTCGTTCATCTCCTGCTCGAAGAACGAATAGCGGTTCCGGCCCTCGTTCTTGGCGCGGTAGAGCGAGATGTCGGCAGAGCGCATCAGCCCAAGCGCCTCGGTGCCGTTGTCCGGCGCGACGGAGATGCCGATCGAACAGCCGATGGTGACGACCGTCTCGTCGATGCGGAAGGGGCGGCGCAGTTCTTCAAGAATGCGGCGGGCGAGCACCTCGGCATCGGCGATCGTTCGCATGTTGGTCTGGATGATGGCAAATTCGTCCCCGCCAAAGCGGGCGACGGTATCGGCGCCACGGACCAGCTGTTGCAGCCGGCCGGCGACCTGAACGATCAGCTTGTCGCCGGCATCGTGGCCATAGAGATCGTTGACATCCTTGAACTTGTCGAGATCAAGGAACATCACCGCAAGGCCACCGCCCTTGCGCCCGATGCGCCCGAGTTCGGTATCGAGCGCTCGCGAGAACAGCGAGCGGTTGGGCAGGCCGGACAGGGCGTCATGGCCGGCCATGTGCTGGGCCTGAGCCTCGCTTCGCGCCAGTTCACGCGTGACGCGACGGATATGCAGGTAGACGAGCAGGCCGTAGATGCCGATGATTGCGATGCCGGTAAATCCGAGGCTGGCGAGGCTTTCGAGCGACAGGCTGCCGCCAGAAACACGGTTCCACGCCAGAAGCGCCGTGCCTTCCTCCGGCTCGTTGATGCTCGTCGCCGCGCTGTCGCGAAACCTGAGATCGTTGAGCAGCAGGCCGGCGCCGATCTGGGCCAGCGCGGCGTCCTCGATGCGCTTGGTGACGACAAGCTCGATGCTGGTGCCGACGGCGACGGCCGCCATGGTCACGATGGCTTTCGGATCGACCAGCGTCGTGCTCATGCCAAGCCGACGGATGGCGAACGGCGTCTGAAGCGACCGACGTTCGGCAATCAGTTCATCGGCGGCCTTGAGGCGGCGCTCCAGCGCCTCGTTGCGGCTGGCGCGCACCGACAGCAGCCTGCCGGTCAGGTCATAGACGGCGATGAAATCGATCTTGTGCGCTTCCGAGATATGCGCGGCGACTTTCTCGAAGTCGATGGCGCGGTCCGGCGAGACATGGCTGATCAGGTTGACCTCCCGCTGGAGATCATCGGCAAAGCGCCGGGATTCCGTCTCCAGCGCCAGATCGATGCGGCGCTGTTCAAGCGCAAGCGTCATCGTCTCGTTATGCTCGTACGCCGAGCGCGCGAGCAGCGACATGGCCGCGATGATGGAGCAGGCGACAATCAGGATCGGTACAACCGACAATGCGGCGGACTGGGTCCTGTATTCACCACTGGTTGAGACGGCCATGGACAATTCCGGTCAGAAAATCAGCTAGTCCGGCAAGAGTCCCACAATCTGGTTTCTCAATAGTTATAATTAACCAAGCAACCCTCGGATGTAGTATTTCCGTGTAATAAACGGATTGCGCTCGGGTAACTCAGATCAGTCCAAGCGAGCGGAAACTGGCGTGGCCCTGTCGCCCGATGATCACATGGTCATGGACAGCAATGCCGAGCGGCTTGGCCGTCGTGATCACGTCCTGGGTCATCGCGATGTCCGAAGCCGACGGCGTCGGATCGCCCGAGGGGTGGTTGTGCACCAGAATCAGCGCGGTCGAGGCGAGTTCAAGCGCCCGGCGAATGATCTCGCGCGGGTAGACCGGTGTATGGTCGACCGTGCCGGTGTGCAGGATCTCGTCGGCGATCAGGCCGTTGCGCTTGTCCAGAAACAGCACGCGCAACGCTTCCCGCTCTTCGAACGCCATGGTGATGCGGCAATATTCGATCAGCTTTGAAAACGAGGACAGCACCTCGCGCGTGCTGATTTCGCCCTTGGCCATGCGCTGGCCAGCCGTGGCGACGATCTTGATATCGAGCGCGGTGGACGCGCCGACACCGCCGACTTCCATCAGCCGTTCGAGCGAGGCCCCCATCGTTTCGGCGAAGGATCCGAAATGGGCGATCAGCTTTTTGGCCAGCGGCTTGACATCGCGGCGGGGGATCGACCGGAACAGGATCAGTTCGAGCAGTTCATAGTCGGGCACGGCGTTGCCGCCCCCATCCTGAAACCGCTTGCGGAGCCGCGCCCGGTGACCCTCGTTCAGATTACCATCATCGATCATGAAAAAGCTCAGAGGAGGCATTGTCACGGTGTCCCTGCCGTTGGGTCAGTAAGGCGGGCAGTCAAGTCCCTTCGTCGAACGAGTGAAGATTTCGCAGCCATCTGTCGTCACTCCGATGGTATGCTCGAACTGGGCGGAAAGCGAGCGGTCGCGGGTCACTGCGGTCCAGCCATCCGACAGAATCTTCACCTGTGGTTTGCCGATGTTAATCATCGGCTCGATGGTAAAGAGCATGCCCTCCTTCAGCACGGCGCCTTCGCCCTTGCGACCGAAGTGCAGGATGTTCGGCTCGTCGTGGAACAGCTGGCCAAGCCCGTGGCCGCAGAAATCGCGCACCACTGAGCAGCGTTCGCCCTCGGCATAGGTCTGGATCGCATGGCCGATGTCGCCGGTCGTCGCGCCGGGACGGACCACGGCAATGCCGCGCAACAGCGATTCGTAGGTCACCTCGATGAGGCGGGCGCTGCGACGGGGAATATCGCCGACCGGGTACATGCGCGAGGAATCGCCATGCCAGCCGTCGACGATCAGGGTGATGTCGATGTTGACGATATCGCCCTCGCGGAGCGGTTTGTCGTCGGGGATGCCATGGCAGACGACGTGATTGATCGAGGTGCAGATCGACCTGGTGTAGCCGCGATAGTTGAGCGGCGCGGGATAGGCGCCGTGATCCATGGCAAATTCGAAGGCGATGCGGTCCAGCGCTGCGGTGGTGACGCCCGGCTTGACGTGATCGACCATCAGATCGAGCGCCTCGGCCGTCAGCGCGCCGGCCTTGCGCATGGCGGCGAAGGCCTCCGGACCGTGCTGGCGGATCTGGCCGGGGCGGCGTTTGATGCTGGCTTCTGTCTGCATGGGACCCTGAGGAATGAACCTTGTGCCTCTTTAGGACGGCTCAGCCGCGTGGCCAATCACCATTTTCAGTTCGTCGTCGATAATCCGACGAACGGGCTTTATCGCGGCCCGCCCGCCCGCTATGGGTGGGAGGTCGCGTGTCGGCCTGCTTCATGGGGAGGAGGGGCCAGACCAACCGAGGTTCCATGCCTGAAGCGGATTTGCCTTACGGGGCCTATGGTCCAGCCGGTCTGGTGGGACGGCTGCTGGACATTACGCGCGCGCTGCCCGCCCAGGGGCCGGGCAAGACGCTCGGCTTTGCGCTCAGGCGGATTGCGACGCTGGCGATGATGGGGCGTCCGCTGGACGTGGAGACATTCGGGGCCAAATTCCGGCTCTACCCCTACAACAACCTGTGCGAGGGGCGGATCCTGTTCTTCCCGCGTCAGTTCGACGAGGAGGAACGGGCGCTGATCGCTGCGCGGATCAGGCCCGGATTCCGCTTCGTCGACGTCGGAGCCAACATCGGCGGCTATGCGCTGGCGGTGGCGGCGCTGGCCGGGCCCGAGGCGCGCATTCTCGCCATTGAGCCGCTGCCGGAAATTTTCGGCCGGCTGGTCTACAATATCCGGCTCAATCCGTTCGGCACGGTCAAGGCGCTCGAACTGGCGGTGGCCGATACCGACGGCGACATGAGCCTCTTCGTCGACCGCTACAATCTCGGCCAGTCGAGCCTCAAGATCATCACTGCCGCCGAAAGCCGCAGTCTGCGCGTGCCGGTGCGCAAGCTTCAGACCATCCTGCGCGACGAGGGGTTCGAGCGGGTCGATGCGCTCAAGCTCGATGTCGAGGGGGCTGAGGACCTGATTCTCGAGGAGTTCTTCGCCCATGCGCCGGAGCGGCTCTATCCCGGGCTGATCATCCTGCACGCGGCGCCGCAGCGCTGGGGCATCGATCTGGTGCAGCTGATCGGCCTGCGCGGCTACCGGCTGATGGCCGAGACGCGCAACAACTACATGTTCGAACGCAGCGGCGCGATCACCCCGCCGGTGCGATGACCGGCACCGGTTCCGCCAGCGTGATCCCCGTCGGCGTGACGGTGGCGACATGGGCCAGCGCCTCGACACCGGCCGCGCGGGCAGCCCCGAAGGCGGCGGCGTAGGCCGGGTCGATGTCGGCAGCCAGCGCAAACCGGTCGGCGCGCATCTGGATGACATACAGCATCACCGCGCGGGCACCGGACGATACCATGGCGGCCAACTCGGCGAGGTGCTTGGCACCGCGCGCCGTCGGGCAATCGGGAAATTCGGCAAGGCCGGGCCGCCGGCTCATGTGGACGTTCTTGATCTCGACATAGCAGGGCGGACGCTCCGGATGCTCCAGCAGCAGGTCGATGCGGCTGTTGCGGCCATAGGCGACCTCGCGGCGGAGCGTGGCATAGCCGGCGAGACTTGCGACACCACCGGCGCGGATCGCTTCCTCGGCGATGCGGTTGGGGTGGGCGGTGTTGACCCCGACCCATTCGGCGCCGCGTCCGAAATCGGCCTCGACCAGTTCCCAGCTGTGGCTGAGCTTGCGCTTGGGGTCTGCCGAGCGCGACAGCAGCACCCGCGCGCCGGGCTCGGTCAGGCCGAGCATCGCGCCGGGATTGGCGACATGGACGGTGATCTCCGTGCCATCGCCCAGCGTGACATCGGCGAGAAAGCGCTTGTAACGGCGGATGAGACGGGCGGGAATAAGCGGGGCGGGGAAATCCATCGCCCGTTTGTGCCTGCGTGCGGCGTGGTCTGGCAAGGGGCGCAAGCGGTCTTGCCAGCATCGGCGCCGCGCCGCATAAAGCGCGCATGAGCACCACCGACCCTGTTACCGCCGCCATTCTCGTCATCGGGGATGAAATCCTCTCGGGCCGCACCAAGGACAAGAACATCGGCTACATCGCCGAATATCTGACCAATGTCGGCATTGATCTGAAGGAAGTGCGCGTCGTGCCCGACGACGAGGACGAGATCGTCACCGCGATCCGCGCGCTCAAGGGCCGCTACACCTATCTGTTCACCACCGGCGGCATTGGCCCGACCCATGATGACATCACCGCCGATTGCGTCGCCAAGGCGTTCGGCGTGCCGATCGACCACGATCCGCGCGCGGTTGCGATCCTCAGGGAGCGCTACCGGGCCGAGGACCTCAACGAGGCGCGGCTGCGGATGGCGCGCATCCCGCATGGTGCCGACCTGATCGAGAACCCGATTTCGAAGGCGCCGGGGTTTCGCCTCGGCAACGTGATCGTCATGGCCGGCGTGCCGCAGATCATGCAGGCGATGCTCGACAACGCGATGCCGGGGCTGAAGACGGGGGCGAAGATGCTGTCGCGCTCGGTGGAAACGGGCGGACTGGCGGAAGGGATCTATGCCGAAGCGCTCGGCGCGATCGCCAAGACGCATGAGGGCGTCATCATCGGTTCCTATCCATCGTTCGACGGCAAGAGCTTTGCCAACCGCATTGTCATGCGCTCGCGCGACGACGACAAGCTGATAGCGGTGGAAAAGGATGTGATCGAGGCGCTGAACCGGCTTCATGAAGCGCAAGGGACAGGCTACAGACTGCCTCTTTGATCGCGCGGAGGATACAATGCAGGCGCTTCCCGACAAGGCATTTCCGGTTTCGTGGGACCAGTTCCATCGTGACGCGCGGGCGCTCGCCTGGCGGCTGGCCGGGGCGGGGCCGTTCCACGCCATCCTCTGCATCACGCGCGGCGGGCTGGTGCCGGCGGCGATCATCGCGCGGGAGCTGGAACTGCGGCTGATCGATACGATCTGCATCGCTTCGTACCATGACTATTCCTCGCAAGGCGAACTGAAGGTGCTCAAGGGCGCGGCGGCCGAGGTGGTCGGCGCCAATGGCGGCAAGGGCGTTCTTGTGCTCGACGATCTGGTCGATACCGGCAAGACGGTGACGCTGACACGCGAGATGCTGCCGAACGCGCATTACGCGACAGTCTATGCCAAGCCGCTCGGTCGTCCGCTGGTCGATACCTTCGTCACCGAAGTCTCGCAGGACACGTGGATCTACTTCCCGTGGGATCTCGGGTTTGCCTTCCAGCCGCCGATCCGCAAGGGAGCAGCCGGCTGATCGTGACGGCGGCATCGGACCCGCGCCATGCGCTCTACGAGGACCTGATCGCGCTCGTGCTCGGCACGCTGTTCGTGGCGGTCGGAGCGATGATCTACGGCAAGACGATGCTGATGACCGGCGGCACGGTGGGGCTGGCGCTGCTGGTGCAATACGTGACCGGCTGGTCGTTCTGGCTGGTGTTCGGGCTGGTCAACCTGCCGTTTCTGGCGCTGGCGGCGGTGCGGCTCGGCATCGGATTTGCGGTGCGGACGCTGGTTGCGGTGGCGCTGGTCGCCGGATTCGCCGCGCTGCTGCCGCGCTGGATCGGCTTTGACCGGCTTGATCCGGTGTTCGCAACGGTGCTGGGCGGAGCGCTGATGGGCAACGGGCTGCTGATGCTGTTCCGTCACCGGACCGGGCTTGGCGGGGTCAACATTCTGGCGGTCTACCTTCAGGAGGCATTCGGGCTGCGCGCCGGCTGGGTGCAGCTCGCCATCGATCTGGCGCTGCTGGCGGCGGCGGCCTTCGTGCTCGGCGCGTCGCAACTGGCGCTGTCGCTGGCCGGCGCGGTCATCGTCAACGCCATTCTCGGCATCAACCACCGGCCGGGGCGCTACACCGGCATGAGCTGAGATGGTTCGGTCAATTTGTCAGTTGACCACCTCAGGGGAGCGGCCATTATCCTCGCCGGGTCCAGCCGACGCCAGATGCGGCAGACCGGGGGAGACGCGCGATGACAGAGCCGGCCTTTGACACGGCGCACAGCCGCACGACCTTGCCGCTGGCGCTGCTGGCGGCCCGCGCCCGGTTCGGCGGCAAGAAGCAAGCGCTCGAAGACCCCGAACGCACGCCGCTGACCTATGACCGGCTGGTGCTCGGCGCTCTGATCCTCGGGCGCAAGCTGGCGGCCGATGCGCCGAAAGGCCGGCGGATCGGCGTGCTGCTGCCCTCGGTCAACGGCGTTGCGGTGACGGTGTTCGGCCTGTGGTTCCACGGGCTGGTGCCGGTGCTGCTCAATTTCACTGCCGGGGTACGCAACCTGCGCTCGGCCTGCGAGACGGCGGAGATCGATACCGTCGTCACCTCGCGCCGGTTCATCGATACGGCCAAACTCGACGATGTGGTGGCCGCGCTCGGTGAGGGGCGGCGGATCGTCTACCTTGAGGACGTGCGCAAGACGATCGGCACACTCGACAAGGTGGTCGGAATTGCCCGGTCGCTGTTTGCCGATGCAGTCGCGCGGGCCGCAGGGACCGATCCCGATGCGCCGGCGATCGTGCTGTTCACCTCGGGGTCCGAGGGGGTGCCGAAGGGCGTTGTGCTGAGCCACGCCAATCTGATCGCCAACGCGCAGCAGATCTGGGCGCATGCGGCAGGATTGCTGACCAGCGCCGATGTCGCGTTCAATCCGCTGCCGGTGTTCCATTCGTTCGGGCTGACGGCGGGCACGCTGCTCGGCCTGCTCAACGGCATGAAGGTGGTGATGTATCCCTCGCCGCTGCACTACAAGCAGGTGCCCAAACTGATCGCCGAAACCGGGGCGACCCTGCTGTTTGCCACCGATACCTTCCTCGTCGGCTACGGCCGGGCGGCGGAAGACGGGGAACTTGCGGGGCTCCGGCTGGTGGTGACGGGTGCGGAAAAGGTGAAAGAGACGACCCGCGCGCTGTGGGCGCCGATGGGCACGACCATTCTGGAAGGCTATGGCGCGACCGAATGCGCGCCGGTGCTGTCGTGCAACCTGCCGACCGACAACCGCGCCGGTACGGTGGGGCGGATGCTGCCGGCCATCGAGGCGCGGCTTGAGACGGTCGAAGGCATCCATGACGGTGGGCGGCTGATCGTGCGCGGTCCGAACGTCATGCTCGGCTATATGCTGGCCGATGCGCCCGGCGCGGTCCGGCCGCCGCCCGATGGCTGGTATGACACGGGCGATATCGTCGATTTCGATGCGGACGGATTCATCGTCATCAAGGGCCGCGCCAAGCGTTTTGCCAAGCTGGGCGGGGAGATGGTGTCGCTGGCCGCGGTGGAAACGGTCGCCTCCGACCTGTGGCCGGGCGCGACGCATGTCGGCGTGACGCTGCCTGATTCGCGCAAGGGCGAGCAGATCGTGCTGGTCACCGACAAGCCGGACGCGGACCGGCAGGATTTTCTGAGCTATGCGCGCGCCAACGGCATTCCTGAACTCTATGTGCCGCGTGCTTTGCTGGTGGTGAACGCAATCCCGGTTCTCGGCTCGGGCAAGATCGACTATGCCGGGACGACAGAACTTGTCAAAACGATGCGGTCGCTGATCTGACCCGCGCAAGGAGACTGGAAATGGACTTCGGATTGAGGGGAAAAAAGGCCATCGTCTGTGCAGCCTCGAAGGGGTTGGGACGGGGCTGTGCGGAAGCGCTGGCCGGCGAGGGGGTCGATCTCGTCATCTGTGCCCGCACCAAGGCGGATGTCGAGAAGACGGCGTCCGAGATCGCGGCGAAATACGGGGTGAGCGTCACCGGGCTTGCCTGTGACGTGACCACCGAGGAAGGCCGCCAGGCCGTGCTCGCCGCCTCCCCGAACCCCGACCTTCTGGTCACCAACGCAACCGGTC
>CALCZO010000262.1 GCA_937903315.1 uncultured Alphaproteobacteria bacterium | reverse complement strand
GCGGATCAAGCATTCCATGGCGGTACTGAAGGCCTGCGCGCATGAATGATGACCTCCCCGCAATCGTCCGCCAGCCGGTCGCCGAGCATGAGCTGGCCCGTCTGCTGTCGATCATGGCGTCGCTGCGGACACCGGTGACCGGATGTCCATGGGATGTCGAGCAGACCTTCCGGACCATCGCGCCGTATACCCTGGAGGAAGCCGCCGAAGTCGTCGATGCGATCGAACGCGACGACATGGTCGACCTTGTCGATGAACTTGGCGATCTGATGTTGCAGGTGGTGTTCCATGCCCGCATGGCGGAGGAAGCCGGCCACTTTGCATTTGCCGATGTCCTGAAGGCCATCAACGCCAAGATGGTGCGGCGGCATCCCCATGTCTTCGGCGATGAGACGGCGCGCAGTGCCGGCATGGCCAAGGGCGCATGGGAGCAGATCAAGGCCGGGGAAAAGGATGACAAGCGCAAGCGCAGGCAGGCGGCCGGCCTCGAGTCTGAGGAAGACAAGGGCATTCTGTCCGGCATTCCCGTCGCCCTGCCCCCATTGCTTCGCGCGGTCAAGTTGCAGGACCGCGCCGGCACCGTCGGATTTGACTGGAACGATCCGCGGGCGGTGATCGCAAAGATCCGCGAAGAGATCGATGAGGTCGAGGCCACGCTCGATGCCGCCGATGATGCGGCCCGGCGGGAAGAAATCGGCGATCTTCTGTTTGCGGTTGCCAATCTCGCGCGTCATATGAACGTCGATCCGGACGGTGCCCTGCGCGGCGCCAGTGCCAAGTTCGAGCGGCGCTTCCGGTTCATCGAGGCCGCCCTCGCGGCAGCCGGTCGCACGCCGGCACAATCCGGCCTTGAGGAGATGGATGACCTCTGGAATAGGGCGAAAGCGCAGGAAAAATCCGGCGGTGCCTGAAAAGGCTCAGACTGTATCCGTGCGCCCGATCCGCGCCACGCCATGCAGCGCGTTGGCGCGCTGCTCGAAGGCATCGGCCATTTTCCGGAACAGCTTGTCGAACACCGAACCGGCCAGCAGTTCGAATGCCCTGCTCTTGAACGAATAGTCGATCGAGAAATCGACATCCGATTGCCCTGCCCCCGCATCACGGAAATGCCAGCGGTTGTCGAGATGGCGGAACGGCCCGTCGACGTACTGGATATGCAGACGCATGGCCTCGCGGTCCATCAGAACGCGCGAAACGAAACTCTCCGAGACAGGACCGAAGCCAACGGTCATCTGGGCAATCATCGTTGGCCGGCCGTCCGGTCCGGTGCTGCGCCGCATGATCTTCAGCCCGGTGCAATAGGGCAGAAATTCAGGGTACTTCTCGGCGTCGGCAACAAGGTCGAACATTGCTTCGGCCGAGTGCCTGACGCGGCGGGTTGACTGGTAATAGGGCATGCGTCTGTTTCACTCCCGACAGGCGGCTTAGCGTGCCTGCCGACATTGTTCAACGGTCGGTCAGGCCATCGAGGACGGCAGAAAGCAGGTTGGCGGACTGATCGGTCCACGGTGCGGGCAAGGGCTGGCCGCTCTCGGGAGCAACCCAGTCTTCCGACTGCGCCAACGGACCGAAATCCTCCTGTCGCCGGGCCAATACCGCGACCGCAGGCTGATAGAGATGCTCAGCCATCGCATCGGCATCCTCATCCTCATCATTGATCCGCATGGCAAGCCCCAGCGACGCGGCGGTTGCGGTGACGATCCGGTTCAGCCTGACATGATTGTTCGAGATATGCAGCATGATCACGCCGTCAGGCGTCGTGCGCCGGCGATAGACCTCGAACGCCTCCCGGGTCAGCAGATGCACGGGAATGGCGTCGGAAGAGAACGCATCGACGATCAGCAGATCGTAGCGCGCGTCGGACGCTTCGAGGCTGCGCCGCGCATCGCCCTCGATGATCCGCACCTTCGGTCCACACCGCGACAGGAAAGGAAACCGCGCCGGATCGGTCGCAAGGCGGATGACGACCGGGTCGATCTCGAAAAAATCGATCGTGTCGGCGTCCTCGGCAAGGCATGCGATCGCCCCTGCCCCCAGTCCGACGACGCCGATCCGCAGCGAACTGCCCGTCTTGCGCGCGCGGACCGAATCCACCGCCTCGGAAATCGGCGACTCGAGATGGTAATAGGCAAGCGGCAATGGCTTGGCGGGGCCTGAGCGCACGATATCGGCCAGCCGCGCAACACCGTGAATTTCCAGACCGCTGCGCAGCAGCCGGAACGCCCCGTCGCGCGTGTCCTCGATCGTATGGACGGCATAAAAGCTGCGAAACATCGTCTTCGACACCGTCGCCCACGGCGCGAACACACCGACGGCAAGAACGCCGGTCACCCCGGCCACCATCGGCCAGCGCCAGCGACGGCTGCCAAGCAGCGCAGCACCGGCGATGAGAACCAGCGGATATTCGGCGACAAAGGAGAACAGGGCGGGCGCCGCCAGCGCCGCCGACAACCCGCCCACCGCCCCGCCGGCGGCCAGCGCCAGATAAAATCCGGTCAGCTCCCGGGCCGGCGGACGAAGGCCGGCAAGTTTTCCGTGGCAGGCCGTGGCGATGATGAAAAATCCGCCGAGATGCACGGCGAGATCGCCCAACACGCCAAAGCGAACCGAAAAGCCGACCACGATGGCCAGCCCGGCCAGCACCGGCAGGCTCAACCGCAGCGCAGCATCCGCGACCCGTCCCCGCCCCTCGCCGAACACCAGCACGAACGACAGCAGATACAGCGACAGCGGCATGACCCACAGGAAGGGGACCGCCGCAACATCGGTCGTCACATGCTGGGTGACAGCAACCAGCGCCGCCGAAGCCACGGCCGACAGGGCCAGCCAGGCCGGCAGACGCCCGCGCTCGACCCGGATCGGACGGGTCTCGACCGTGCCGCCACGCGGCAGTCTGAGGGCGATGACGGCGACCACCGCCATCAGGCACGCATAGCCGCCGGCCCACAGCAGCGACTGACGGGCCAGTGGCGCCAGCGGCTCGATCAGGAGCGGATAGGCCAGCAGCGCGGCAAAACTGCCGAGATTGGACGCGGCATACAGCGGATAAGGATTGCGCCTGCCCATGCGGTCACCGGCGACGAACCAGACCTGAAACAGCGGCGCATTGGCCGACATCGCCACAAACGGCAGACCGATCGCAACCGCCAGGATGATCATCAGGCGCAAGGGTTCGGCGAGCGCCGGGGTTGCCAGATCCCGCACCGCGACCGGAAGGGCGAGCGCCCCTGCCCCCAGCACCAGAAGATGCACGACCGCCGCCCGCCGCACCGGCAGCAATCGTGTGAGGACATGGGCGTAGAAATAGCCGGCCAGCAGCGCGATCTGGAAAAACGCCAGCGAGACGGACCAGACCGCCGCCGCGCCGCCGAACAGCGGCAACAGCATCCGGCTGACCATCGGCTGGACGGAGAACACCAGAAACGCGCTGAGCAGCGTGGCAACGACAAAGACGCCCCTGCCGTCGCCCTGCCCTGCCTCGTCCGCCGATGTGGTCATGGCCGGCCCTTCCCGTTTCGCCTTCCGCGATACGCACCCGGCCCTGTCGGCTTGATGAACGGGTCAGCCGCCGCGCGCCAGCCGCGCCGTCTTGAGGCGCGCGAAGTCCGATCCGGCATGATGCGACGAGCGGGTCAGAGGCGTCGCCGAGACCATCAGGAAGCCCTTGGCGTAGGCGACCGTTTCATAGCCCTTGAATTCATCCGGCGGCACGAAGCGGATCACCGGATGGTGCTTGCGTGTCGGCTGGAGATACTGGCCGATGGTCAGGAAATCGACATCCGCCGATCTGAGATCATCCATCAGTTGCAGCACCTCGTTCCGCTCCTCGCCGAGGCCGACCATGATGCCCGACTTGGTGAAGATCGTCGGGTCCAGTTCCTTCACCCGCTGCAACAGCCGGATTGAATGGAAATAGCGCGCGCCGGGGCGGACCTTGAGGTAGTTCGACGGCACGGTTTCGAGATTGTGGTTGAACACGTCCGGCCGTGCGGCGACGACCACCTCGAGCGCCCCGTCCTTGCGCAGGAAGTCCGGCGTCAGGATCTCGATCGTCGTTCCCGGCGAACGGGTGCGAATTTCGCGGATCACGTCGGCAAAATGCTGCGCCCCGCCGTCGGCGAGATCGTCGCGGTCGACCGAGGTGATCACCACATGCTGAAGGCCGAGCTTGGCGGTCGCATCGCCGATATGGGCCGGCTCGTTGGCGTCCAGCGCCTCGGGCATCCCTGTCTTGACGTTGCAGAAGGCGCAGGCCCGCGTGCAGGTGTCGCCCATGATCAT
>CALCZO010000261.1 GCA_937903315.1 uncultured Alphaproteobacteria bacterium | reverse complement strand
CCTTCCATCACCCGGCGCGCATTCCACGCGATGTAGCCAAGCAAGGCCGCCGCAAAGAGGACGAACACCACGAGGTAGGTCACGACCAGCCGAAAGGCTGTCGTGCGGATGAGTTTACCGAAGCCCGTCACGGATCATGTATCCTGCGCCGCGCACGGTGTGCAGCAGCGGGCGGTCAAACCCTTTGTCGATCTTGGCGCGCAGCCGGGAGACATGGACATCGATGACGTTGGTCTGGGGATCAAAATGATAGTCCCAGACGTTCTCCAGCAGCATCGTCCGGGTCACCACCTGCCCGGCGTTGCGCATGAGATATTCCAGCAGTCGGAATTCACGCGGCTGCAACTCGATTTCAACCGGACCGCGACGCGCCGAATGCGCCAGTCGGTCAAGTTCGAGATCCCCGACCCGATAGACGGTCTGCGCCGGTGCCGATGTGCGCCGACGCCCCAACGCCTCGATGCGGGCCAGAAGCTCGGAGAAGGCATAGGGCTTGGTCAGGTAATCATCCCCGCCGGCCCTGAGACCCTGAACACGGTCATCGACCTGGCTCAAGGCAGACAGAACGAGAATCGGCAGGTCGCGCCCGTCAGCACGCAGGCTGCTGATCAGCGAAAGGCCATCGCGACGCGGCAGCATCCGGTCGATCACTGCCACGTCATAGGGCGCTGTCAGCGCCATCTCGAGGCCTGTTTCACCGTCGGCTGCATGATCGACGCTATGACCTGACTCGCGCAGCCCCTTGATCAGGTAGCTGGCCGCCTCGGCATCATCCTCGACGACAAGAATCTTCATGATCATCGGTATATCACAGCCTCGAAAAAGATTGGGCAGGCCGGGCCTTCAGCCCGACCTGCCGCCTCGTACCGGACCAGCGCGACCAAACGGGGGGCGACGGGAAGATTGGCGCGCCGTCTCTCGGTACGCCGTGAAGAATGCGCTGTGCGGGATTACCGGAGGCTGGCGGCCGCATGACTCTTTTGTAACCCGGCGCGGATCACGACTTGTCTGTGGTCAGACGTTCAAGTTCGGCCTTTTCCTCTTCGGTCAGTTCCGCGCGAATGGCCGCGACCGGAGCGATGCTTTCGCCCGAAAACAGCCGGCGGGCGGCAACGATCCCCACACCGAGGATGAGGAATGGCAACAGCCATAACAGGGCGTTCTGGATGTTGAACATCGGCTTGAGAAGGACAAACTCGCCATAACGGGTGACGAGGTAGTCCTTCACCGCAGAATTACTGTCACCCGCTGCTATCCGTTCGCGAACGAGCCGGCGTAGGTCCTTGGCAAGATCGGCGTCAGAATCGTCAATCGACTGGTTCTGACAGACAAGGCAGCGCAATTCAGCCGAGATATCGCGGGCGCGGGCCTCCTGAGCCGGATCTTTCAACTGCTCGGATGGTGACAGCGCTGCGACAGGCTGGGACAGGCCAATCACAACCAGAAGGAACAGGACACGGGCGCGCGTCATTCGGCAGCTCCAGCCGCCAGAACTGCCTTCGCACGGTGCGGCGCGGCAACCCGGAGGCGGCGGTCGAACATCGAATACAGCCCTGCCAGAGTCATGACCAGAGGTCCAAGCCAGATCAGCAGAACCCACGGCTTCCAGTAGGCGCGCACATCCGTACGCGTGCCATGCGTATCGCCGATGGCCAGATAGACCTGCCCAAGACCGCTGGTGTGACGCCCCGTTTCGGATGTCGGCATCGATTTGCCGATGTACGTGCGCTTGCCGGGATGAAGTTCGGCAACCACCCGTCCACCCTCCCGGACCGTGAAGGTGCCGGATGTTGCGATGTAGTTTGGACCGGGCTGGCGCTGCAAACCATCGAACGAGAGTTCGAAACGCCCCACGGTCAACGTCTCGCCCGGCGCCATGCTGGCAATCTTCTCCTCATGAAAGCCGGTCGCGGCAATGCCGATTACCATCAGGCCGACGCCCATATGCGCAAATGCGGCAGCGATGATTGACTTGGGCAACCCGAACAGGCGGGAGAAAAACGCGCCCGAACCACCGCGAGACGCGCGGATGCGCAGATCGTCGAGCGAGCCGACAACCACGAACACACCCAGGGCTATGCCGAGGATGGTCACGACGGGCGCGCCTTGGACGAAGCCGGCGACCAGCGCGGCAACCACGAACCCGGCCAGAATGGCAACGAACAGCCGGGTCAGGATCGGCAACAATGCCCCTCGCTTCCATGCGAGCTGTTGTCCGAACGGCATTGCCAGAACAAGGGGCAAGGTCAGCGGAATGAAGGTCGCATTGAAGAACGGCGGTCCAACCGAAATCTTGGCCTCGGTGAGCGCCTCAAGCGCCAGCGGATAGAGCGTGCCGATGAACACGGCCGCACAGGCGGCGGACAGGAACAGATTGTTGAGAACAAGGCTGCCTTCACGCGAAATCGGCGAGAACAGCGCGCCGCCGGCAAGCTGCGGCCCGCGTGCTGCGAACAACGCAAGCGCGCCGCCGATGAAGGCACACAGAATGATCAGGATGAAAACGCCGCGCGCCGGATCGGATGCAAAGGAATGCACCGAGGTCAGAACGCCGGAGCGGACAAGGAAGGTCCCGAGCAACGATAGGGAAAAGGTCAGGACCGCCAGCAGAATCGTCCAGATCTTCAGCGCATCGCGCCGTTCCATCACGATGGCGGAATGCAGCAGCGCCGTTCCAGAAAGCCAAGGCATCAACGACGCGTTCTCGACCGGATCCCAGAACCAGAAACCGCCCCACCCAAGTTCGTAGTAGGCCCAATACGACCCCATGGCGATGCCTGCCGTAAGCGTCGCCCATGCAATCAGGATCCACGGTCGCACAATGCGGGCAAACGCAGCGTCGATGCGCCCGATGATCAGGGCTGCGGCAGCAAAGGAAAAGACGATCGAAAAGCCAACATAACCGATGTAGAGCAGCGGCGGATGGATCGCGAGGCCGAAATCCTGCAGGATCGGGTTCAGCGAGCGGCCTTCAAGCGGAACAGGATCCATCCGCGCGAAAGGGTTCGACGTGAACAGGATGAACAGCAGGAAAGCGGCCGTGATCGACGACTGGATAGCGATCGTCAGTGCACGCAACGTGGCCGGCACGGAACGACCGAACGCCGCGACACAGGCCCCAAACAGAACAAGAATGAGCACCCAGAGGAGGATCGATCCCTCATGATTGCCCCAGACACCGGAGAACCGGTAAATCATGGGCTGGTCGGTATGGCTGTTCTCGTACACGTTGCGAACGGAGAAATCCGAACCCAGATAGGCCCAGGTCAATGCAACGAATGAGATCGAGACCAGAACGAACTGAATGACCGAACCGGGACCGGCCACCGCCAGATACCGCCGGTTGCCTGTCCGCTCGCCCCAGATCGGCAGAACTGCGGTCGCAATCGACACCAGCAGCGCAAGTACGAGCGCAAAATGCCCGAGTTCAACGATCATGGCTTGGGCGCTCCGTCCGCTGTCGCTTTGCTGTCACCCTGCCAGTGCCCCTGCTTTTTCAGGGCATCGGAAACCTCGCGAGGCATGTAATTCTCGTCGTGCTTGGCCAGAATGGTATCCGCAGCAAACGTCGCGTTGGCGTCGATCATGCCTTCAGCCACCACACCCTGCCCCTCACGAAACAGGTCGGGAACCAGCCCGGTGTAATTGACCGTGATCGACTTGTTGCCATCGGTGACGCGGAAGCGCAGTTTCTGTCCCTCGGACCGTTCAACACTTGCGTTTTCCACTAACCCACCCAGACGGAACCGTGTGCCGGGCTGGATTTTCATCTCCGTCACTTCGGTCGGCGACCGAAAAAAGACGATCTGGTCCTTCAACGCGGTCAGGATGATCCCGACGGCGACAGCAAGGACCAGTCCGGCGCCGCCAATGAGGGCAAAACGTCGTTGTTTGCGCGTCATTGTGCGCCTCCCGCCTCAAGTCCAAGATCGCGTCCGAGTGTTGTCAGCGCGGCAACCGCCGGCTGATCGGCCTGATGCGACGACAATGCCTTGGCAAGCGCCGCGCCTGCCCTGGCCTTCTCGCCCAGCATCGCCAGCGCGCGGACCAGCCGCTGCCAGTCGTCTGGTGAACCGCCGTTGGCCATCAATCGGGTTTCAAGCCCTTCGACCATGGAGCGGATCGCCTGCTTCTGCTCGGCTTCAGGCAGTGCGCGCACCGCGTCCGCGGCATCCTTGCTGGGTGCCGGAATCGCGCCGGAGGGTGCCGACTGCGAGGGAGCCAGTTTGGCCAGCCGGGCGATCTGCGCTCCCACGGCCTGCTTTTCCGGCCCGTCCTTCAAATCTGCCTCGAGCGCGCGCCAGATGGTCAGCGCTTCTGGTCCATTGCCCGCCTGTTCAGCGGCCAGCCCGGCATAGAACCGGGCGCGCGGCAACGTCCCATCCAGCGCCATCGCCTTGGCGATGGCCTTGCGCGCGTCATCGCTGACCGCGCCGCCGCCGGCAAAAATCTGGGTCTCGGCATGATTGGCATGCGCATCGGCCGAATCAGGCTTTTGCACGACGATCCGCTCGGCCACCGACACCGCATCTTCGAACCGGCCAAGCCGCATATAAACCGGCAGAGCGATCTCCAGCCCGCGCAGATCGTTCGGCGCTTCGGCGAGATGGGCATCCAGCCGGGACACGAGACGCAGCATGTCCTGTTCAGGCCGAGAAATATCGGTGCGGGTTGCAAACGGCCGATCCGCCATCCCGGGAGAGCCAAGCTTGAGATACAGTGGAATCGACAGGGCCGAAATCGCCACCACAGCAAGCGCCGGCACAAGCGCCTTGCGGACCGCCAGAGGTGCGGAGGCTGCCTCCTGCTCTCTGGCCCGGGCGATCAGCTTGCGCGCGGCCTCGGCGCGAGCGGCAGCTGCCTCGTCGGCAGGCAGCGCTCCTTCAGCAACCATGCGGTCGATCTCTGCCTCCTGCGCCTTGAAGAAGGCCACATCGGCATCGACAGCATTGTCCCTCTCCGGCTCGGCAGCAACCGCGCGGATGAGGGGAATGAGCACAGCGGCCAGCACAAGGGCGGCGACAATCCAGAACATCATGGCCCAGCCAATACCGCGTCCGTCTCCAAAAAGGAAAGTGACAAAGACACACTCACCGGTTTGCAGACCGTGCCAGCATGGCCAAATTGAGGCAGGTCAAACCATCGGCAGCCGCAACCGCGCCCGCAATCCGCCAAGCGGGGAATCCTCAAGCTGTACGGATCCGTGGTAGAGTCCGGCGAGATCGGCGACGATCGACAGGCCCAATCCGGAGCCGGGCTTGGTCTCATCGAGCCTGCGACCACGCCGGGTAGCCTCCTTGCGGCTTTCCGGCGGCAACCCCGGTCCATCGTCGTCGATCAGGATCTCGATCCTGGGTGCGGCGGCAGGATCGCTGTGGAACGTACCGACGGTGATGGAGACCCGCCGTGCGGCCCATTTTCCGGCGTTGTCGATCAGATTGCCAACCATGTCTTCCAGATCCTGCCGTTCACCGCGAAACCGCAACCCCTGCTCGCCGGACATTTCGAACTCAACGTCGCGGTCCCGGTAAATCTTGGGGAAAACGCGCATGAAGCCGGCCAGGACCGTGTCGACATCCGTCAGCGTCCCGATGGCGGCAGCCCGGGCGGCTGCCCGCGCCCGATCGAGATAATACTGCACCTGCTGTTTCATGATGCCGGCCTGTTCGCGCAGCTTGCCGGCCAGCGCCGTCTCGTCGCCATCCGCCTCGTTGACCAGAACGGAAAGCGGTGTCTTGAGCGCATGGGCGAGATTGCCGACCTGCATCCGCGCCCGCTCGATGATCTCCCGGTTGGCGTCGATCAACTGATCAAGTTCATGGGCAAGCGGTGCCACCTCCTGCGGAAACCGTTCACCGATCCGCTCGGCCTCGCCGCGACGAATGGCAGTGACCGCCTCGCGCAGCCGTGCCAGCGGTTGCAGGCCGAAGCGGACCTGCAGAATCGTCGAGCCGACCAGAGCCGCGCCAAGAAGCAGGAATGTGATCAGCAGGGAGAGGTTGAACTGGCGCGCCCGCTCATCAATCTCGACGGCATTGCCGGCAACCGTGATGTAAAACCGATTGCCGTCGCCCAGATCGATCAGTTGCTCGATCGCCCTCAGCCGGCGCTTGTCCGGCCCCTCGATATAGCCTTCAGCCGCGTCAGCCGTGCGTGCCGGATCGCTCGGCCCGACAATATTGGGCAGACGCGCCGAATACAGTGACCGGGATGCACGGAGAATTGCGAATGTCTCCTTTTCCTCGTCGAGACGCACGATCTGCCAGTACCAGCCCGACAGAGGAATCTGGAATTGCGGCTCGCCAAGATTGCCGACCTCGTTGGACGCGCCATCGATCAGCGACGCAAGATCGGCAACGAGCACTTTCATGTAAAGACGCAGGCGCTGGTCGAATCCTTGCGTCACGGCGCGCTGGTTGACTTCCGACAGCACCAGACCGGCCGTCAGCAGGATAAGCGTGCAGAGGACGATCGACGCTAGAATCAGGCGGATCGAAAGGGATCGTAGACCGCCGCGTCCCATGGCGATGCGTCAGCGGGCCGGCTTGGCCGGTTCGCCCACAAGATAACCGAGACCACGGACGGTCTCGATCACATCGACGCCGAGCTTCTTGCGCAGACGACCGATAAACACCTCGATGGTGTTGGAATCGCGATCGAAATCCTGATCGTAAAGGTGTTCGACCAATTCCGAGCGCGAGACCACACGGCCCTGATGGTGCATCAGATACGACAGCAGCCGGTATTCATGCGATGTCAGCTTGATCGCATTGCCATCAACCACGACCTTGCTGGACCGGGTGTCGAGCAGAACCGGGCCGACGCGGAATTCGCTGGTCGCATGGCCGGCAGCCCGGCGCACCAGCGCCCTGAGCCGGGCCAGCACTTCTTCCATGTGAAAAGGCTTGGTGACGTAGTCATCCGCACCGGCATCGAAACCTTGCACCTTGTCGCTCCACCGGTCGCGCGCCGTGAGGATGAGTACCGGCATGCGCCGGTCGGCCTTGCGCCATTTCTCGAGCACCGCAACTCCACCGAGGCGCGGAAGTCCGAGATCGAGGATGATCGCATCGTAAGGTTCGGTCTCGCCGAGAAAATGCCCCTCCTCGCCATCAAAAGCGGCATCCACGGCATATCCGGCGTCCTGAAGCGCCGCGACGAGCTGGCGGTTCAGGTCCTTGTCATCTTCAACAACGAGCAATCTCATGGCAACTCAGCGCAAAATCTTGACGGTGCTGCTGGCGGCATCGACCCCGATGCGCGCGACCTTGCCGCCGGACGCAAGAATGCCGATATCATAGACCAGACGATTGTCGATCCTGCACAGTTGTGCCGAAATCATCTCCCCGCCGGCGCGGGTGCGCGCCAGCCGGGCCGCCTGATCGATCGAGATCAGCTTCTGCCCGCTGACCGCGCGGCGCGCCTCGTCAGGTGACAGACAGGTCAACTCGCTCGCCTTTACGGGCGCCAAGGCGGCAAAAAGAAAAAGGACAATGAACCGAAGCATCATGCCCAGATGAACCGGGCGGCCTGAATAGGCTATGAATAGGCCGCCCGGGCCCGTTCATCCGATCAGGCGTGTCGCGCGGACACGGAACACGGTCGAGGCCACGAGGCTGGCACCGGCGATGGTTGAGAGGATCGCGTCGACAACCGCCGGCTCGTCGATCATGCCGACATCGAAACCGAACAGCCGGGCGGCAAGCGCGGCAAGACCGACGATGTTGGCCCAGACGGTTCGGCTTTCCAATGCGGTTTTGGTCAGGATCATGGCTGGCAACTCCTTTTGCTGGCTGAAAAACGGAACGGCGCCGGGCGTGCCGGCCAGCGCGCGTTCGCTGGCGAGAGCCTCGACAGCAGCGACGCGCCTGAGCCAGCCGCGCCCGAAGATGCGGAAGATCGGCAGGCGGGCAAGAAATCCGCGTCGGCGCTGGCAGAGCGCCCGCACGACGGCCACAGGATCGGCCGTATGGGCCGCATGGATCGTTTCACGTCCCACACGCCCATCGACGCGGATGCCAAGGAGCGCCTGTAAGCTCCGGCAGGCGCGGTCCACGCCGGAGTTGACCGCGAAATCGAACAGCGCGATGCCGATGCCTGCCGGCAGGGAGCCACAGCCCGCCGCGTCCCAGTAAAGACGGCGGTAGATCGCCTCCGCTTCGGACCGGCGCAGGGCCGCGACCTCCTGCTTGCCGACCGGGCGGCCGCGCCAGTCGGACAGCACGGCGCGGGTGATGCCGTATTTTGTCGCGCCGCCAGGATCGGCAGCGTGGTCGGCATAGCCGCCCTCGAAGCGCAGGGTCAGTGCCAGCGCATCCTTGAAATGATCGTCGTTCATCGAATCCTCGGGTTGATTCTCACAGGGGCCGCTGAACCGGAACCGACGCCGCCATGCCGTGACCGGTGCCAGCGATGCGACTGATCTGGGTGATTTTCAGTCTCAGGTCGGCTTGTGGACCGCCGAAATCAGCGATCTCGTCTGCCGCCGGGTAGACGAGTGCAGGGGTTACCGCCGATACCGTCCGCACAACGGTCGCACCGTCGAGAATTTCGACCTGATAGGCCTCGCTGTCCTCGACGAGCGGCACATCGGCAATGTCCCAGTTGTCGCCATCGCGACGCGCGCGACGCAGCCATGTCAGCAATACGCCAGCCGGACCGCGCACCGCCCGGACATGGACGGGCGCCGGCGGCAACACCGCTGCCCGGCCGGCGGCGGCAACCACCTCGACCGCTGCCGGATCGGCATGATCGCGGCCCGCTGGCGACAGTCTGAACCGGGCCGAGCCGCCGAAATCACCTCCGCCAGTGAACAGCGGATACAGCGCGCCATCGAGCACGATCACGCGCGCACCCGGGGCCAAAACGCGCTGTGCGGCCGCTTCAGACCCCTGAAGCCCCCGCAGCAGCTGCCCGAGGCGGTAGCGGTTCGGACCGATCAGTTCGGCATCGCGGAAGGAGACGATCTCCCAGATTCCTCCCGGCCCTTCGAGCGCCAGGAGGCCCTGCCCGGCCAGTGCGCCCTCGTCATCGGTGGCCGCGAGCGCGCCCGAAAAGAGCTCGACAGTCAGGTTCTGAGACCGGTTCCAGCGCCACAGCCGGCCTGGCGGCAGGGTTGTTTCCGTCTCGCCAAGGAGGGCGGAACGCCCGATTGCACCCTCCGCGCGGTAGCCGCTGCCCGGCACCTGCCGCCACAGCGTGTAGGGCCCGCCCCATGGTTCAGCACGGACGGCAAGCCAGGCGAGCGGTGTCGGCGCGCCCGGATCGGCCGGAAGATCGATGATCATCGCAAGCGGGCGTCCGGGGATTTTCGGCGGACGGGATGGCTTGACCGGAAGACGGGCGGGCCGGCTGTCGAACACCGCCGGTTCGATCGCGCGCGCCTCGCAGGCCAGCATCGCCCCGTCGGTGATGCGTGTGATCTCGAACGTCCGGGCCATGCCGCGGACGTCGAGCGTCACCAGATCGCCCGGCTCGACCGCGACGAGGCCGGGCCGCAGCGCGAACCGCGCCGTTTCACGCGCCACCCAGGCATCCTGAAGCACGATATCGACGCGGCGCTGTGCTTCGGCTCGCGTCATGACGGCGGTCGTCTCGGTCGTTTCCTCGCGGCGCGACACGGTTTCGAGCCGGCGCGAGGCGGCAACTGCCGGCCGGTACTGACTGTCGCCATCGGCAAAGCCGAAGGCCAGACTGGCGGGCAGTTCGGTTTCCTGACCGCGAGTCAGACTGATCTCGTCACCCGATTTGTCGGCAACGAGATCGTCGCGGGTCAGGACGCGTTCGATACTGCGCGCTGCACCGAAGACCGTCACTCCGTTACCGCTCGCCGCCGCCTTGAGGCTGAACAGACCGAGCACCGGCTCCAGCGCCGCGCGGGCCGACATTGGCCGGTCGATGACATAGCCGTCGACAAACCCGTCCACCCCGCGCATCGCCGGCGCATCGAGATCGTAGTCGGCGCAGATCTGTTCGATCAGGCGCGCAACCGGCATGCCCTCGATCCGCCCGTTGAGCCAATGGCCGGTCAGCCAGTTCGGCCCATCGCCCCAGACGCTATCAAGCGCGGGAAAGGCCGGAAACGGCCGTGCATCCCACGCCCAGACGTGAATCCGCGCGGCATCGACCATGCGCCCGCCATAGAGCGGCGAGACCGGGTTGTCCGCGCCGGAAAAATCGGGATGGGTATGGTCGAACCGGGCGATGATCGCCTCGAGCAGCCGCGCCTGCACCAGATCGTCGCGTGTCGCCGAGGAAAACGGCGGGTAGCCGCTCTCGTCCGATTTGGGATCAGGAAACAGGTTGGGCGAGTTTGCCCCCTTGTCGACCGCCGGACAGCCGATCTCGGTCAGCCAGATCGGCTTGGACTGCGCCGTCCAGCCGGTCGCGGCCGTCTCGCTGCCGCCGACGCGCTCGACATGCGGATTGCTCCACCAGCCCTTCAGATCCTTGGCGCGGTGAATCCAGGGCTTGCCATAGGCGCCGTCGGTGATCGGGGTGCGGATCTGCGCCGCGCGATCGGCGGGGCTGGCATAGTACCAGTCGTAGGCCTCGCCCGAACCGAGCCGCGCCTTGAGATACGCCATCGACGGGCCATCAGGCCAGTCTGACGCGTCGAGATGAGCGGTGCCGTCGCGCCAGTCGGCGACAGGCGGATAGTAGTCAACGCCGATGAAATCGATGTTGGCATCGGACCATAACGGATCGAGCGGGAAGCGGACCTCGTCGCCGCCGTCTCGGACATGCGCGCCATATTCGGTCCAGTCCGCCGCATAACCGATCCTGACGGACGGCCCGAGCAGCGCGCGCACCTGCCCCGCCAACGCCTTGAGATGGGCCACGGCAGGATAGACCCCGCTGGCCGAGCGGATGCGCGTGACGCCCACCATCTCGGAGCCGATGATGAAGGCGTCGACCCCGCCCGCCGCCTTGCACAGGGCCGCGTAGTGCAGCGTCAGCCGCGAGAAGCTCCATTGATCCGGCCCGCTGTAGCTGACCGTGCTGCCGGAGACGACATAATCACTGGCCTGCACGGTGCCGAAGAACGCCGCCACCTGAGCCGCAGCCGTCGCGGTGCCATCGGGCGAGCCGGGCTGGCCCGGCGCGGGGGAGCAGGTGATGCGCCCACGCCAGGGAAAGACCGGCTGGCTGGCGGCGCCGGTCCACGGATCGGTC
>CALCZO010000260.1 GCA_937903315.1 uncultured Alphaproteobacteria bacterium | reverse complement strand
CAGGAACCGTTCCAGTTTGTCGTCTGCCGGATCCGGCGCCTGCGAAATGTCGGCCAGCCGCTGCTCGACCTCGCGCAGCCAGTCCGTGAGGATCCGGTCGCCCAGATCCTGCTTCGACCGGAAATAGCGGTAGACATTGGCATGGGTCATGCCCGCATCTTCCGCAATCCGTACGACCGTCAGGCGTTTTGGCCCGTCCCGGCGCAGATGGCGCAGCGCGGTGGCAAGGATCCGCGCCTCGACCCCCTCGCCGGCGCCGCTCATGTCTCGACGATGCCGCGCGTGCGCTCGTCCGCACCATCGCTGGCACGACCATGCGGACGCTGGAGATACTCGCTCGACCGCATCTCGATCAGGCGCGAGACCGTGCGGTCGAACTCGAACACTTCCGGCCCGCTGGTGCCGCGATAGAGCGACTGCGGCTCCACCTCCGCCGAAATGACCGTCTTGACGCCGTGATCGTAGAACACATCGATCAGGGTGATGAACCGCTTGGCGGCATTGCGCTGGTCCTGCCCCATCGCCGGCACATCGGCGATGAGGACAGTGTGGAACAGGCCGGCAATGGCGAGATAGTCGGACGCCCCGAGCGGCCTGTCGCACAGATCCTCGAAGCTGCAGAACGCGACACCCTGCGCCGTCCGCTTCAATACGACATCGCGCCCCTTGACCACCAGATGGGTCGGATGCGCCGGCATTCCGCCGGTCAGACGTTCAAATGTTCGCTCGAGGGCAGCGCTTGCCGTCGCATCGGCCGGTGTCAGATAGACCGCAGCGCCGGCCAGCTTCTCGAGCCGGTAATCGGTCCGCGACGCCAGTTCGATCACCTCGAAGCGCTGCTCGATCATGGCGATGAACGGCAGGAACAACTGACGATTGAGCCCGTCCTTGTAAAGATCGACCGGCGGCCGGTTGGACGTGGCGACCACCGTGACGCCTTCGCCCAGCAACGCCTCGAACAGCCGGCCGAGCAGCATGGCATCGGCAATATCATTGACCGCAAACTCGTCGAAACACAGGACGCGCGCCTCGCGGGCAAGATCGCGCGCGACGGGCGCGACAGGATCGCTACCCTTGACCTGACCGGCGCGGGACGCCTGACGCCAGCGGAAGATGCGCTCATGCACATCGCTCATGAAGGCATGGAAATGCTCGCGCCGCTTGTGCCTCACATCCAGTTCTTCAAAAAACAGATCCATGATCATGGTCTTGCCACGACCGACCGCGCCCCAGATGTACAGGCCACGCTGCGGCTCCGGCTTTGCCTTGCGGCCGAACAGCCACCCGAGCGAACTGCCCTTCGTGGCCAGCGCATTGGCCTCCAGCGCGCGGGCAAGTGCATCAAGCCGGGCAACGGCCTCACGCTGCGCGGCATCACGTTCAATCTGCCCGGCGGCAACCATGGCTTCGTAGCGCTGTGCTACCCCTCCCGCCATGCCTGTTCCTTTCCCGGCTTAGGACCACCGGGTTGGGTTATGAAATCTGCGCGGCATGCACAAGCGCCTTGCGCGAAAAGAATAGCTCGCCATGCCATGCTTCATTGAAAGGACACATTCCGAGGCCTACCATAACCGCATGTCTGGCTGATGCACCCAAGAACCGGAACGGTGGGGGCTAAGACGCGGCGAGCCCTTCGTTTGCCCGCGAACACAATGCATCAGCGCGCTGGTTGCGTAAAAGACAGGGAAAACGGCAAGGTCGGCTGAGTGTGGCACCGGAGTTAGCTCAAGGAGGCTGGCGCATGGGACGCAACGCAGATGAAGACGGCGTCGTGCGCCGACTGTCGTCGTTCGATCATGAAGCCTACACGCATCATCTGCTGCGGCTCGATTCCGCCAGCCGCTACCTGCGATTCGGCATGATCGTGCAGGACGAGTTCCTGCTCGGCTATGCCCACAGCTGCAATCAGTGGGACGTCGTGATCTACGGTTATTTTGTCGATGGCGTCATGCGCGGCGCGGCGGAACTGCGGCCGCTGAGCGGGACGACTGTTTCCGAAGCGGAAGCCGCCTTCAGCGTCGAAACCGAATGGCGCGGCAAGGGCATCGGATCGCAACTGTTCGCCAAGCTGATTCGCGCGGCGCGCAACCGCAACATCCGCCGGCTGCACATGAGCTGTCTGGCAACCAACCGGCCGATGCAGGCACTGGCCCGCAAATACGAGGCGGACATCACTTTTGAATACGGCGGCTCGGTCGGCGTCGTCACCACCCACGAACGGGATCTGGAATCCCTGATGGGCGAGGCGGCCGACGAAATGGCGGCCTTCGCCTTCGCCAGCATCGACCTGCCGGCGCGGACCTTGTCCGATCCGCTCGGCTGGTTCAACTCTCGCGGATAGCCGCGCGCTCTACTTCGAAAGCGTGACTGGCGCGCCCGATTGGGCAAGCGCACCATCCATGCGCCGGCCCTTCGCCTTGAGACGGGCCGCAACCGCGCCGCCGGGCTGGTACAGGTACACGTCATCACCGCGCAATTCCCATGCGACGATGCGCTGAAGGTCCTTCGACTGGCAGCCGCTGGTGCTGGCGCCATAAAGATCAAGCTTCGGGCTCGACGACAACGTCACCTTGCAGGTGGTCCCCGTCGCCTCGCGCGCGGCCCAGTTGCCGGTCACCGACGTGCGGGTCGGGGGCGCTGCTGTGTCGTCCTGAGCGGGGGCAGCGCTTTTCGGCGGCTCGGCCACGGCGACCTTGGGCTGTTCCTGCGGAATGGGCTGCGGATCCAGCGGCGCGGATGGCGCGCTCGGCGTGCCCGGAGGCGGCGCCAGCTCCTGGCTGGTCACAGGCGACAAAGGCGCGGTTTCCACGCGCGTGGCCGGCGCGGCGTCGATCATCGACGACGCCGGCGGAGCCGTCTGCCCCGCAACACGCTGTGAACCGCCGAACGGATTGTCGAAAGCGCCGATCCGCATGCTTGATTCGCACGCTGTCAGCAAAGGAGCTGTCACGAGAACGGCGAGGAGGCGAGCCTGCACGATGGCAACTTTCAGATCAACGACACCGGACCAAGTGTAGCCGGCCATGGCATGCTGGCAAGCTCCTCTCCGGGAGGGACATCCACACACCATGACTGCGTCAATTCTGCGGCATCAGACCTGCCGCGCCACCATCATCTTCTTGATCTCGGCGATCGCCTTGGCCGGGTTGAGGCCCTTCGGGCAGGTCTTCGAGCAGTTCATGATCGTATGGCAGCGATAGAGCCGGAAGGGGTCTTCCAGATTGTCGAGCCGCTCGCCCGTTGCCTCGTCACGGCTGTCGATCAGCCAGCGGTAGGCCTGCAGCAGGATCGCCGGGCCGAGATA
>CALCZO010000259.1 GCA_937903315.1 uncultured Alphaproteobacteria bacterium | reverse complement strand
CTTGACGAGCGGCACCGAGATCGCCGTGCCGTTGGTGAACAGCGCCAGCGTATACCCATCCGCATGCGCCGCCTGCACCGCCTTGGCGGCCGTGATGCCGCCCGCGCCGGGCTGGTTGACCACCACCAGCGGCTGGCCGATCAGCGGCCCGGCCTTTTCGGCCACCGCGCGGATCGTCACATCCGCCAGCCCGCCGGGGCCGAACGGCACGATCACCTTGATCGGATAGCTCGGGTATTTCTCCTGCGCGAGCGCGGACCCCGCTCCTGCAAAGAGCGCGGCACCGGCCATCAGGCTGCGACGGTCAATCATGGTCTTCCCCCTGTCTCCAGATCAGGCCCCGGCAAAATCAGCGCGGCTTGACCCCACGCAATTGCGCGTCCGACACGGCCTGCGCAAGCCCCGGATGCACGCCGAGTTCGGTCAGCATCGCCGCCGCTTCCGCCATTTCCGCCGATCGGCGGACGCCGTGCGTCGCCACCCGCTCGGCCATGTCTTCGGCCAGCGCCGGCCAGTCGATCGACGGGAACGTCGCGCCAAGGCTGGCAAACACTTCCGCTTCGACGTTGGCGGCTTTCGACGCGCGGGCGCAATCGACCATCAGCGCCTCAAGCCCCTTGATGATGATCGACCGGCACAGTTTCATCGACGAGGCGCGACCGATCTCGCGCGCCACCGGCGTGATCGCGAACCCCAGCGCATTGAGCCGTTCGGCCAGCGCGTCGGCCGCCTCACCCCCGGCGAGGATCGGCACCGCGATCCCCGGCTTCAGCACCGGTGCCATCACCGCGCCTTCGACATAGGCGGCACCAGCGGCTGTAACCGCCGCGCTGGCGCGCTGTTTGGTGCCGGGCGAGGCGGAGTTGACGTCAAAGAAGATCTGCCCCGGCCCGAGAAACGCCGCCGCCCCCGCCGCGACCGTTTCCGCTTGCGATGCCGTGACGGCGGAAATGACGATGCTGGCCCCCGCGCAGGCCTCCTGCGCGCTGGAGCACGGCCGCACCCGGACGCCGCGCGCCCTGTCCGCCCATGCAGCTGCGGTTGCCGGAGTGTCGATCAGGATGTCGTAGGCGGCGATCGCCACGTCGGGTCGCGACGTCAGGTCGCGCGAAAAGCGGGTCCCGACTTCACCGAAGCCGATGAAGGCGATGGACAGCGTATTGGGCAAGGGCATGAAACGGACCACCGACAGGAAATTTTCCGGCATGATACGCCAACACGACGCGGACGCAACGGTGCCTTGCCCAATCGCGCCGGGTGCTTTACCGGCTTCTGGCAGCCGCAAGCGGGTCAAAGGAGCGAGGGCGTGGGCCATCCCGATACATATCGTCTTGCCGGGGTGATGGGCTTTCCGGTGCTGCATTCGCGCTCGCCGATGCTGCATAACTACTGGCTGAAGCTGTACGGCTTTTCCGGGTCCTACGTGCCGCTTGAGATTGACCAGAGGCATCTCGAAAAAGCCCTGCGTGCCCTGCCCGCGCTCGGCTTTTCCGGCTGCAACCTGACCATCCCGCACAAGGTGCTGGCGCTTGGCATGGTCGATCATGTCGACGATCTCGCCCGCTGGGTCGGCGCCGGCAACTGCTGCGTCGTCCGGCCGGATGGTTCCCTGTCGCTGCGCAATTACGATGTTTTCGGCTTCTTCACCTCGATCGAGCATGAAAAACCCGACTGGCGCGCCGATACCGGCCCGGCGACGGTGCTCGGCGCGGGCGGCGCAGCGCGCGCCATCATCTGCGGCCTGCTCGAACGCAACGTTCCGGAAATCCGGCTGGCCAACCGGTCCCTCGACAAGGCACAGGCCCTGCGCGACGAATTCGGCCCGGTCATCACCGTCGTGCCGTGGGAGGAGCGCTCCGCCGCGCTCGCCGGCATCGCGCTGCTCGTCAACACCACCAGCCTCGGCATGGTCGGCCAGCCGCCGCTGAAGATCGCGCTCGACGACCTGCCGAAGAAGGCCGTGGTCAACGACATCGTCTATACGCCGCTGGAGACCGGCCTTCTGCGCGCGGCGCGCAAGCGCGGCAACACCGCTGTCGACGGGCTGGGGATGCTGCTGCATCAGGCCCGCCCGGCCTTCCGCGACTGGTGGGGCATCATGCCGGTGGTCACGCCCGAACTGCGCGCGATGATGGAGGCAACGATATGACCGCCCTGCCCGTAACCTTTGCCATGGTCGAGGCCGCCGCCGCGCTGGTCGGCCCGTCGATCGTCTCCACCGACTGCAACCGGTCGCTGACCCTGTCCGAGATCGTCGGCGCCGACGTGTGGCTGAAGTTCGAGAACCACCAGTTCACCGCCGCCTTCAAGGAGCGCGGCGCGCTCAACCGTCTCTCGGCGCTCGGCCCGGAGGAGCGGGCGCGCGGCGTCATCGCCATGTCCGCCGGCAACCATGCGCAGGGCGTCGCCTATCACGCGCGCCGCCTCGGCATTCCGGCCACCATCGTCATGCCGGACGGCACGCCGATGGTGAAGGTCGAGAACACCCGCCGCCATGGCGCGGAAGTGATCGTCACCGGCGCAACGCTGGAGGACGCGGCGCGTTTTGCCCGCGAGCACGGCGCGGCCCATGGCCAGACTTTCGTCCACCCGTATGACGACGCGCTGGTGATCGCCGGTCAGGGCACGCTGGCGCTCGAGATGCTCGCCGCCGCGCCGGAGATCGACACGCTGGTCATCCCCATCGGCGGCGGCGGCCTGATTTCCGGCATCGCGGTCGCCGCCCGGGCGCTGAAGCCGGGCATCACCATCATCGGCGTCCAGTCGGCGCTCTATCCCTCGATGTACAATGTCATCAAGGGCCAGAGCCTGCCGATGCGCGGCGACACACTGGCCGAAGGCATCGCGGTCAAGTCGCCCGGCGCGATCACGACCGACATTGTCGGCGCGCTGGTCGACGACATCGTGCTGGTCACCGAACCCGAGATCGAGCGCGCGGTGTCGATGCTGATCACCATCGAAAAGACGGTGGTGGAAGGGGCCGGCGCCGCCGGACTGGCCGCCGTCCTCGCTGATCCGGCGCGCTTTGCCGGCCGGACGATCGGGCTGGTGCTGTGCGGCGGCAACATCGACACGCGGCTGCTGTCCTCGGTGCTGACGCGGGAACTGGCGCGCGAAGGCCGGCTGAGCCAGCTCGCCATCGATCTTGTCGATCGTCCCGGCCAGCTGGCCCGCGTCGCCTCCCTGATCGGCGAGGCCGGCGCCAACATCGTCGAGGTGTCGCACCAGCGCGTGTTCTCTGGCCTACCGGCCAAGGGCACACTGCTCGAAGTGGTGATCGAGACGCGCGACCGCGCCCATCTCGACGCCACCGTCGCCCATCTGCAGGCCGCCGGCTACACGCTGGACGTGGCGACCAACCCCGGCGGCTCGCGCTGAGCGTCAGCCGATCAGTCCGCGCACCATGCCGGCCAGCTGGTCCGTTTGCGCACACAGCGCCGTCGCCCCCGCCTCGGTCAGTTCCTCGCGGCTGCCATAGCCCCACAGCACACCGATCGCATGAATGTCGTGCCGGCGGGCGGCCAGCACATCGAACTTGCGGTCGCCGATCATCACGGTCCGGGCCGGGTCGATCGGCTCTTTCGTACGGATATGGGCGATGAGATCGCCCTTGTCGTCGAGCGCACCGGCGAGATCAGGGCCGTACAATCCGTCGAGCAGTGGCGTGAAACCGAAATGTGCGGCAACGCGCGCGGCATAGACCTGCGGCTTGGCGGTGCACAGCACCAGCCGGATCCGCGCCGCCTTCATCGCCTCCAGCGCCGCGACGATGCCCTCGAATCGCTGTGCCTGATACAGCCCGGCCGCGCCATAGACCTCGCGGTAATGGCCGACCGCCGCCTCCGCCTTGTCCGCATCGCCCAGAAGCTCGGCAAAGCACGAGCGCAGCGACGGGCCGATCACCCAGTCGAGCGGTTGCGTCGCCAGATCGGGCCGTCCCATCGCCGTCAGCGCGTGGCGATAGGAGGACAGGATGCCTTCGGCAGGGTCGACAAGCGTGCCGTCAAGATCAAGCAGGGCTGTGCGCACGGAAAGGCTCCTTCTCCTTCGCCGCGTTGTAGAGGATTGCGGGCTGCGATCAAACCGGTTGCTGCATCTCCGATCGGCGGAAAAATCCCGAGCTGCACCGGTGCCGCACCCCAAGATTCCCTTTGCAGTTTGTCGCGCGCCACGCGAAGGTAACCGAAGGACAGGGTGCGGTGTGGAAGTCGCAAGGAATGCAGACAGTACTGGTGCTGGCCGGTGGCATGATCCTGCTGGCGCTTTGCGTCATCTTCAGCCGCGTTGTCGGTTTCTCCCGCTCGGCTGGTGCGATTCTGTTCATCCCGCTCTGGTTTGTCATCGCAGCGGTTCATCTTTGGCGGTCCGTTACCGGCGAGGGCGCGGGCGTTGACGAGGCATTCGCGGTGTTTCTGGCGATCTTCGTCACGCCCTCGGCCCTGGCGCTGATTGTGTGGTGGCGGCTGTCCACGCCCCACCCCTCCGGCGGCAACGGCGAAGGGGGCCGCAGGAATTGACAAGCCGGCCGATTGGGATTTGAATGTTTTAAACTTAAAATATCAACCCGGGGAGGCGGGCTGACGGGTGGGGGATGACACCGGAGGGAGACCGGTATCATCCCCTGCCCGGACCGGCGGCAAGAGTGGCCGGTTTGCTCCGTAATGAGACCGTCGCTGAGAGTGCGACACCTGAGGAGGGGTTCATGACCAAGATGACAACAACCGCGCTGCTGGGCGCGAGCCTGCTGGCCCTGATGACTGCCGGAGCGGCAGCGCAGGAGCCGCTGAAGATCGGCATCGTCAGCGTCCTGTCCGGGCCGCAGGCCGCGCTCGGCTCGCAGCTGCGCGACGGGCTCATGCTGGCGGTCAAGGACCGCGGTGGCAAGCTGGGCGGCCGCCCGGTCGAATTCGTCGTCGTCGACGACGAACTGAAGCCCGACGTGGCGGTGACCAAGGTGCGCACCATGCTCGAGCGCGACAAGGTCGAATTCGTCGTCGGCCCGATCTTCTCGAACATCCTGCAGGCGATCCACAAGCCCGTCACCGACAGCGGCACGATCCTGATTTCGCCCAACGCCGGCACATCAAACTTCGCCGGCAAGCAGTGCCACGAGAATTTCTTCGTCACCTCGTACCAGAACGACCAGCCGCATGAGGTGCTGGGCAAGTACGCGCAGGACAAGGGCTTCAAGCGCGCCTACATCATGGCGCCGAACTATCAGGCGGGCAAAGACTCGCTCGCCGGCTTCAAGCGCCATTTCAAGGGCGAGATCGTCGACGAGGTCTACACCCAGCTCGGCCAGCTCGATTTCTCGGCCGAACTGGCCAAGATCGCCGCGGCCAAGCCGGACGTGTTCTTCGTCTTCATGCCCGGCGGCATGGGCGTCAACCTCGTCAAGCAGTTCCGTCAGGCCGGCCTTGCCGACAAGCTGCCCTTCCTCTCGGCCTTCACGGTCGACGAATCCACCCTGCCCGCCCAGCAGGACGCCGCGCTCGGCTTCCTGTCCGGCATGAGCTGGGCGCCGAACATGGACAATCCGCAGTCGAAGAAATTCGTGGCCGCCTATGAGGCCGAATACAAGATCGTCCCCGGCTCCTACGCCATGCAGGCCTATGATGCCGGCCAGCTGATCGACAGCGCGCTCAAGCAGACCGGCGGCAAGACCACCGACAAGGCGGCTCTGCGCGCCGCGCTGAAGAAGGCGGATTTTGCCTCGCTGCGCGGCAAGTTCAAGTTCAACACCAACGGCTATCCGATCCAGGATTTCTACGTCGTCAAGGTCGCCAAGCGTGCCGACGGCAAGCACCAGACCGAGGTCCACGAGAAGGTGTTCTCCGATTATGGCGACACCTACGCCAAGGATTGCGCGCTGAAGTAATCCAGCGGCGCGCGCCAACGCTGGCCGGCCTTCCGGGGCCGGCCTCGTCCGCACCTCCAGCGGGTCAGCCGCACGCCGGCTGGCCAACGGGCGGTTCTGTCATCCCACGATTGCCGCACCAGACCATTCCATGATCAGCCTCTTCATCATTCAGGTGCTCAACGGGCTGCAGCTCGGCATCCTGCTGTTCCTCGTCGCGGCGGGGCTGACGCTTGTGTTCGGGGTGATGGATTTCATCAACCTCGCCCACGGCGTGCAGTACATGCTCGGCGCCTATCTGGCGGTGATGTTCATCACACTGACCGGCAGTTTCGCCCTCGGGCTGGCAGCCGCGCTGGCGGTCGCGCTGGTGATCGGACTGGGGCTCGAATACCTCGTCTTCCGCCATCTTTATGATCGCAGCCATCTCGATCAGGTGCTGGCCACCTTCGGGCTGATCCTGTTCGTCAATCAGGCGGTCAAGATGATCTGGGGCGCCGCCCCGCTGTCGGTTCCGGTGCCCGAATGGCTGTCCGGCTCGGTGGTGCTGGGCGACGGCATTCTCTACCCGGTCTACCGCTTTGCCATCATCGCTGCGGGACTGCTCGTCGCCGGTCTGCTGTGGCTGATCGTCGAGCGGACGAAAACCGGCATGCTGGTCCGCGCCGGTGCTTCCAACGCGCGGATGGTCTCGGCGCTGGGGGTCGACATCAACCGCCTGTTCATGATCGTCTTTGCCTTCGGCACCATGCTGGCCGGTTTTGCCGGAGCCATGGCCGCGCCGATCCTGTCGGTCGAGCCGGGCATGGGCGATACGGTGCTGATCCTCGCCTTCGTCGTCATTGTCATCGGCGGCATCGGCTCGATCCGCGGTGCGTTCTTTGCCGCGCTGCTGGTCGGGCTGGTCGATACGCTCGGCCGGTCCTACTCGGTCGATGTGGTGCGGCTGTTCACCGGCCCGGCGGCGGCGCGCGGCATCGCCGGCGGCCTGTCGTCGATGTTCATCTACCTGCTGATGGCGGTGGTGCTGTTCTTCCGGCCCAACGGGCTGTGGCCGTCGCGGGGGCGGTCATGAGCGGCGCTCCGCCTCCTGCCCTCAGCCCCCGGCTCAACCGCCTTGCGCCGCTGGTGATCTTCGCGCTGCTGGCGCTGGCCCCGCTGGTGGCCCATGCGCTCGGCGCCGGCCACTGGGTCTCGCTGCTGACACGGGTGATGATCCTCGCCATCGCCGCGCTGTCGCTGGATCTGATCCTCGGGCTTGGCGGCATGGTCTCGTTCGGCCACGCGGCGTTTGTCGGCATCGGCGCCTACATGGCCGGCATTCTGGTCCATGAGGGCATCGGTGACCTGCTGGTCACCGTGCCCGTCGTGCTGGTCTGCTGCGCCTTCTACGGCGCGTTCACCGGCGCGATCTCGCTGAGGACGCAGGGCGTCGCCTTCATCATGATCACGCTCGCCTTCGGCCAGATGGCGTATTTCTTCGCCCAGGCGCTCTATCGCTATGGCGGCGACGACGGGTTGACGCTGAACGCGCGCTCGACGCTGGCCGGCTTTGCCGTACTGAACAACAAGCTGGTGTTTTTCTACATCGTGCTCGCCGTGCTGGTGGCAAGCTTCCTGCTCATCCGGGGGCTGGCCGGCTCGCGCTTCGGCCGGGCGCTGACCGGCTGCCGCGACAACGCCACCCGCATGGCCTCGCTCGGCTACGATGTGCTGCGCATCCGCCTGACCGCCTTTGTCATCTCCGGCATGATCGCAGGCGTGGCCGGCATCCTGCTCGCCAATCACACCGAGTTCGTCTCGCCGGCCTATATCGCGTGGCAGCGCTCGGGCGAGTTCATCTTCATGGTCATCATCGGCGGGCTCGGCTCGCTGTGGGGCGCGATTGCCGGGGCCGCGGCCTTCCTCCTGATCGAGGAAGGCCTGTCGGGAGTCACCGAGCACTGGAAGGCGATTTTCGGCCCGCTGATCATCCTGTTCGTCCTGTTCACGCGCGGCGGCATCGCCGGGTTTGTCGCACGGCTGACCAACCGGAATGGAGGTGGCCATGACTGAACCGGTCATCCGCCTCGCCGGGCTGAACAAGGCCTTCGGTGCCCTCGTCGTCACCGACACCGTCTCGCTCGACGTGCGCCCCGGCGAGATCCACGCGCTGATCGGCCCCAACGGCGCCGGCAAGACGACGCTGATCCACCAGATCGCCGGCACACTGACACCCGATTCGGGCACGATCACCATCGGCGGGCAGGACATGACGGCGGCCAGCCCGCAGGCCCGCTCGCGCGCCGGGCTGGCCCGCACCTTCCAGATCACCTCGATCATCCCTTCGCTCAGCGTCGAAGCCAACGTCGCGCTGGCGGTTCAGGCCCATTGCGCCCATCCGCTGTCGTTCTTCCGCACGGCGGCGACGGACGATACGCTGAACGGCCCCGCCCGCGCGGCGCTGGAGCGCGTCGGCCTGATCGAGCGGCGGTCGATGCGCGCGGGCGCTCTGTCGCACGGCGAGAAACGCGCGCTCGAAATCGCCATGGCGCTGGCGCTCGAACCCAGGGCGATCCTGTTCGACGAGCCGATGGCCGGTGTCTCCCGCGAGGAATCGGGCCGCATCGTCGATCTGCTCGCCAGCCTCAAGGGCCGCTACGCGATGCTGCTGGTCGAGCATGACATGGAAGCGGTCTTCAGCCTCGCAGACCGGGTCTCCGTGCTGGTCTATGGCCGCATCATCGCCTCGGGCACGGCGGACGAGGTGCGCACCAACCCAGAGGTCAAGACCGCCTATATCGGGGAGGACGCCTGATGCTGAGCGTGCGCGACCTCCATGCCGGCTACGGCGATGCCGAAGTGCTGTTCGGCGTCGATCTCGATGTCGGCGCCGGCGAGGTGGTGACGCTGCTTGGCCGCAACGGCATGGGCAAGACCACCACCGTCTCGACCATCATGGGGCTGGTTCGCGCGCGCGCCGGCGCGGTCAGCGTCAACGGCGTCGATCTGACCGGCGCGGCTCCGTTCCGCCTTGCACAGGCCGGTATCGGGCTGGTGCCTGAGGGCCGGCAGATTTTCCCCACCCTCAGCGTGGAAGAAAATCTCATTGCCACCGCCGCCGCCCGCTTCGGCACGGCGCGCTGGACCCTGCCGCGCGTCTACAAGTTCCTGCCGCGCCTCAACGAGCGGCGCACCAACCGTGGCAACGAACTCTCGGGCGGCGAACAGCAGATGCTGGCGATCGGCCGGGCGCTGATGACCAATCCGAAACTCGTCATCCTCGACGAGGCGACCGAGGGTCTGGCGCCGATCATCCGGCAGGAAATCTGGTCCTGCCTTGCCGCGCTCAAGCGCGAGGGCGAGGCGATCCTCGTCATCGACAAGAATGTCGACGCGCTGACCCGCATCGCCGACCGTCACGTCGTGCTCGAAAAGGGCCGCGTGGTCTGGACCGGAACTTCGGCCGATCTTGCCGGCGACAGCGCCGTGAAGGACCGCTATCTTCACCTCTGATCCATCAACGGGAGGCTTGCCCATGACGTTCAAACCGATGACCGCCGGCATCACCGCCGCCGGCCAAGGCCTCGACGGCATTGCCTGGAACATTCTCGGCCAGACCTATGTGCCCAAGCAGGTCAACGCCGAATCGTTTTCCTGGCATGCCACCTTCCCGCCCGGCACCTTCGTCCCGCCGCATATCCACCCGACGCAGGACGAGTTCATCTACATGCTCGAAGGCCGGTTCGATCTGTTGCTTGACGGGCAGGAGGTCAGCGCCGGACCGGGCGATCTCATCCGCCTGCCGAAAGGCATCAGCCACGGCATCTTCAACAAGTCGGACGCCGTGACCAAGTGCTTCTTCTGGGTCACGCCGACGCGCAAGCTCTACGACCTGTTCTGGGGCATCCATTCGATGAAGGACCAGAACCCGGCCGATGTGGTGGCGCTGTCGGCACGCCACGAGGTCGATTTCCTGCCCCCGCCGCCAGACGGGGCATGAGCATGGCGCGCGGCCGCTCAACCGCGCCATGACGCCCGCAGGCAAAACGGCTATGAGTGGCCTCATGACCGAGTCCCTGCCCCATGCCGCGCGCCTGACCATCGACACCGGCGCGCTCGCCGCCAACTACCGCCTGCTCGCCGCCCGCGCCGCCCCGGCCGAGACGGCAGCGGTCGTCAAGGCCAATGCCTATGGCACCGG
>CALCZO010000258.1 GCA_937903315.1 uncultured Alphaproteobacteria bacterium | reverse complement strand
TTGCGGAATGGTGGTGGACGTCGGACCGGTGGCTGTTCGCCACCGTGTCGTTCCTGATGTTTGCAGGCGTTTTGCTGGGGATGGCGGCAAGTCCGGCCATCGCTGAAAAGCTGCGCTACGACACGTTCCACTTCGTCTCGCGTCAGGTGATGTTCGCCGGCCTCGCGCTCGGCGTGATGATGCTGGTGTCGCTGCTGAAGGTGCGCGATATCCGCCGCCTGTCGCTGCTCGGCTTTTTCGGCGGGCTGGTGCTGATGGTCGCGGCGCTGTTTGTCGGGCCGGAGATCAAGGGCGCGCATCGCTGGCTCGATTTCGGGCCGCTGTCGATCCAGCCGTCGGAATTCACCAAGCCGGCCTTCGTGGTGCTCGCGGCGGCCTGCCTTTCGCAATGGCAGCGCACGGGCAAGCCGGCAGGACTGATCGCCGGATTGATCCTCTATGGCATGTTCGTCGGCGTGCTGATCCAGCAGCCCGATTTCGGCCAGACCATTCTGGTGACGGCGACGTTCGGCGCCCTGCTGTTCTTCGCGGGCATCTCGATCTGGATCATCGGCGCGGCGGTGGGCCTTGCGATGGCGGGTGGCGTGGCGGCCTATTTCACGGTCAGCCACGTGCAGAGCCGCGTCGACCGCTTCCTCAATCCCGACAGCGGCGACACCTATCAGGTCGACCGCGCCATGGCGGCCTTCCACAATGGCGGCTTTCTGGGCGTTGGCCCGGGCGAGGGCACCGTGAAGGCGGCGATCCCCGACGCCCATACCGACTTCATTCTGGCGGTTGTGGGCGAGGAATTCGGCCTGATCGCCTGCATGATGCTGGCGGCGGTGTTCTGTTTCCTCGTACTGCGTGCGCTCTATCGCAGCCTTCAGTGCCCGGATTCGTTTAGCCAGATCGCGGCTGCGGGGCTTGCAGTGATGCTCGGATTGCAGGCAGTGATCAATATGGCCGTGAATCTTCAATTGATGCCCGCCAAGGGCATGACGCTGCCGTTCATCTCCTATGGCGGCTCGTCGATCATCGCGCTGGCGCTCAGCGTCGGTTGTCTCATCGCCCTGACGCGCAAGCGCCCCGGCGCCCGGCGGCGGAGGCCGGTTCGGTGACCCGCCCCATCGTCATCGCGGCGGGGGGCACAGGGGGACATACTTTTCCAGCACAGGCGACGGCCCAGGCGCTGATGGCGCGGGGACATCGCGTGCTGCTGGCGACCGATCCGCGCGGTGCGGGCTTTGCCGCCAAAGTGCCGGGCGCTGAGCTTCTGCCGATCCACTCTGCCACCTTTTCAGGCCGCAATCCGTTCGTGATCGCCGGTGCGATGTCCAAGATCGCGCGCGGAGTGATGCAGGCCCGCGCGGCGTTTCGGCGCGAGAAGCCGCTCGCCGTGGCCGGCTTTGGCGGCTATCCGGCGCTGCCCTCGATGCTGGCGGCCCGGATGACGGGGACGCCCTCGATCATCCATGACGCCAACGCGCTGCTTGGCCGGGTGAACCGGCTGGTCGCCAAGCGGGTGACAAAAATCGCCGTCGCCTTCGACAAGGTTGAATGGCTGCCAAAGGGCACCGAGGACAAGGTCATACTGGTCGGCAATCCGGTTCGGCAGGCCATCGTCGATCACGTTTCGCCGTTCGTGCCGCCAGGCGATGAACCGATCAATCTGCTCGTTTTCGGCGGCAGTCAGGGCGCCCGGATCATGAGCGATGTGGTGCCGGCAGCGCTGGCCCTTCTGCCCGATGACGTCAGATCGCGCCTCAAAGTCACCCAGCAGGCGCGGGGTGAGGACCTGGAGCGGGCGCGGGCGGCCTATGCCGCGCTGGGAATTCCCGCCGAAACGCTGGATTTCATTGCCGACATGCCGGAGCGCATGGCGGCGGCGCATCTGGTGATCGCGCGGTCGGGGGCCTCGACCTGCGCGGAACTGACGGTCATGGGCCGGCCGGCCATCCTGGTGCCGTATCCGTTCGCCACGGACGACCATCAAAGCTACAACGCGCGCGTTCTGGCCGATTCAGGAGCCGCGCTGACCATGCCCCAACCGATCTTCACGCCCGCGAACCTCGCGCGCGAGATGGAAGCCCTGATCGCCGATCCGGCGCGGCTGGGTGCGATGGCGTCGTCGGCCAAAGCGATGGGCCGACCGAACGCCGCCGAGGCGATGGCAGACGCGATCGAGGCGCTGGCCCGATGAAGCGCAAGCCCACGGATATCGGCCCCGTCCATTTCGTCGG
>CALCZO010000257.1 GCA_937903315.1 uncultured Alphaproteobacteria bacterium | reverse complement strand
ACGGTGGGCGAGATCAGCCTCGCGCTCGAAAAGGCATGGGGCCGGCATGTCGCCGAAATCCGCGCCATTTCCGGCGTCTACAAGCGGGAGGTCGGCGTGAATTCCGAGATGATCCGCAAGGTGCACGACAAGGTCGCCGCCTTCGAGGAGGCCGATGGCCGCCGCCCGCGCATTCTCGTCGCCAAGCTGGGGCAGGACGGGCACGACCGCGGGCAGAAGGTGATCGCCTCCGCCTTCGCCGATCTCGGCTTCGACGTCGACATTGGCCCGCTGTTCGCAACCCCTGAAGAAGCCGCCCGGCAAGCTGTGGAAAACGATGTGCATATCATCGGCGTCTCGTCGCTGGCCGCCGGGCATCTGACACTGGTACCGGCGGTGAAAGCCGCGCTGGAAGCGGAAGGGCGCGGCGATATCATGATCGTGGCCGGCGGCGTCATTCCGCCGCAGGACTACGAAGCGCTCTACAAGGCCGGCGCGGCGGCGATCTTCCCGCCCGGCACGGCGATTGCGGATGCGGCGTCGAAACTGCTCGACGATCTGAGTGACCGGCTGGGGTATCGGCAGGCGGCGGAGTAAGCCGCGCCCCTACCCCGAAAATCCGCCTTCGGCGAGAAAGTCCTGCTCCTCCGGCGTTGTCACCCGGCCGAGCACCGCGTTGCGATGGGGGAAGCGGCCGAACATCACGATGATGTCGCGGTGCACTTGCGCCCATTTGACCAGGTCTGCATCGCCATACCGCTCAAACAGGGCAATCGCCTCGTCCTGCTCGGCAAGCCCCTCGTGGTGCTCGAACGGCAGGATCAGCCACTGCGCCTGCTCCTTCGGCCAATGGTCGAGATCGCCGGCCGCGACAGCCTCGCGCGCGACCATCAATGCCAGTGCGTCACCGGCAAAGGCGAGCGCCGAGCCGCGATGGATGTTGCGCGAGATCTGGTCAAGCAGGATGACGAGACCGAGCCGGCCCTCGCGGCTGGCGCGCCAGTCCTCAAGCTGGCCGGCACGCGCCGCCTCGTTGGCCGCGCCGAAAGCCGCCCGCAGGGCGTCGTCGAATGCCGCGTCCTTGGCAAACCATTTCGGTGGACCGGCCGCCATCCATGCCCGGATGACGGCCTCAGGCGTGACATCATGAGTGTTCATCACCGCACCATATCGAACAGCAGCAGTTCCGCATCGTCCGAACGGCCCTCGATCGTCAGGCTGTCGACATCGGCCACAGCGACGGCATCGCCCCTGGCGAGGTCCGTGCCGTTGACCGAGACCGAGCCGAGCGCGACCTGCAGCCAGCCGATCCGGCCGGGACGGAAGCTGTGGGCCAGCGCCTCGCCCGTCTTGAGGATCGTCGCGTAGAGATCGATATCCTGATGGATGTTGACCGATCCGTCGCGTGCGTCCCTGGACGCGATGAGCTGCAGCCGCCCGCGCTTGCCCTCGTCGCCAAGGTGCTTTTCCTCATAGGACGGGGCAAGGCCGCGCGCCTCGGGCAGCATCCAGATCTGCAGAAGGTGCGCTTCCTCATCGGCCGAGGGGTTGAACTCCGAATGCCGGATGCCGGTGCCGGCCGTCATGCGCTGCACATCGCCGCGCCGGATGGTCGAGCCGGAACCGAGGCTGTCCTTATGCGCCAGCGCGCCCGACAGCATGTAGGTCACGATCTCCATGTTGTCGTGCGGATGCATCGGAAAGCCCGCTCCGCCAGCCACCTTGTCATCATTGATGACCCGCAGCGGACCAAAGCCCATGAAGTTCGGGTCATGGTACTGGCCAAAGGAAAAGCTGTGATAACTGTCCAGCCAACCGAAGTTGACATGGCCGCGATCCTCACTTCTACGCACATGAAACATGGCGAACTCCATTTTTCGGGTTGCCTTCAAAATGGTATTGCAGTGATTATTTTCAACGCATGGCAGTCCTGCGCAAGGTTGCGGTTGCAACGGTGCAAAGCGGCCACGACGATTGAACGGTCCTGTCATCCTGCTAGCCTTGGCCCATGAGCACCCCGCTGATCATCGCCGCTGTTGAAACCCGTCCCGGCTGGGGACGCCTGCTGATCAGTTGCTGTCCGGGGCGGACCGATCTTGACCATATCCTCAGCGACGACATCGACGCGCTGCGGCGGGCCGGCGCCAGCGCGGTGCTGACCCTGACCGAGGCCGAGGAACTCGATGAGCTGGAGGTCGGCGGGCTCGGCGCAGCGGTTCAGGCGGCGGGCATGGGCTGGCACCATCTGCCGATCGTTGACTATGGCGCGCCCGATGCCGCGTGGGAAGCCGGCTGGCGCACGGTCGGGCAGGACCTGCGAGCGCGCGTGCGTCAGGGCCGCGATGTGCACATGCATTGCCGCGCCGGCTGCGGCCGCTCGGGCATGATCGCGGCACGGCTGATGGTTGAACTCGGCGTCTGCGATCCCGGCGAGGCGATTGTCCGTGTCCGGCGCGCCCGCCCCTGCGCCATCGAGCGCGAGGAGCAGGAGCAGGCAGTGCATGCGGCGCGACCGGTGGCGTAGGCTTGGCCTTCCGGCGGAGTGGCAAACGCTGCCACGCCGCGCTACAGACGGTGTCATGCACGCCAACCCGCTGCCCTCCACCGACGACCTTGCCGACCGGATCGTGGCCGGCGACCGCGCCGCGCTCGCCCGCGCCATCACGCTGGTCGAGTCGCGCCGCCCCGATCATCAGGCCAGCGCCCGCGCACTGGTGCAGGCGGTTCTGCCGCTGACCGGGCGTGCCGTGCGTCTCGGCATCACCGGCGTGCCGGGCGTCGGCAAGTCGACCACCATCGACACGCTCGGCTCCAATCTCACCGCCCAGGGCCACAAGGTCGCGGTGCTGGCGGTCGATCCGTCGTCGACGCGCACGGGCGGATCGATCCTCGGCGACAAGACGCGCATGTCGA